>NZ_CAWPRX010000143.1:0-67741 GCF_963890365.1 Tychonema sp. LEGE 07196
CGCGTGCCCATCCCACAAAAATCTTTTTTCTTGTGGGATGGGCACGCGAGCCCGTCCTAAAATTTGATTAAAAGGAATTTTGCAAGAGGTCTATTCAATATCTTGGGGTATGGAAAGATGACGCGATCGCCCTTTACGACTTTTTCACGGGCGAAGGTCGAGAACCCTCTTTCGATCGCTCCCAACACTACATGATTTCGTAAAGTTTTATGATAATTAAGCCACGTTTCCCACAAAACCAACCGTCATCGCACCTGATAGATCGATGAGGGTTCGCCTCAAAAGTGCGATCGGCTGCGAAAACAAGGCTTGCGGGCGACGGTATTGACCAACAACAAATAACCAACAACCAACAACCAACAACCAATAACCAATAACCAATAACCAACAACCAACAACCAACAACCAACAACCAATAACCAATAACTACCACTGCGGCTCAGAAGCCATCAAAGCAGTAGCAGCCTCGCTCGCTAAAGGCTTAGCAAAAAAATAACCCTGACCGTATTCGCAGCCGATCGCCCTTAACCGAGCTAATTGTGCCGCCGTCTCCACACCCTCAGCAATCACATCCATCCCCAAAGCGTGAGCCAGGGCCACAATCGTCCGCACGATCGCCACATTTTCCCCCTCGCTTTCGAGCTCCATCAGCCCCACAAACGACTTGTCAACCTTCAAAGTATCCGTAGGAAAACGACTCAAATAACTCAACGACGAATAACCAGTACCAAAATCATCAATTCCCAACTTGACATTAAGCGCTTTCATCTCCTTTAAAACCGCGATCGCCGACTCCACATCATCCATCACCACACTCTCAGTAATCTCCAACTTCAAACTCTGGGCACTCAAACCCGTTGTTCCCAAAATAGCCCGAATGCGATCGATCAAATCCGGCTGAGCAAACTGCTTCCCAGATAAATTTACACTCATAATCAAAGGTCGATCGAAATCAAACATTCCCTCCCACAGCCGCAACTGCCGGCAAGCCTCCTCCAACACCCACTCGCCCAGCGGCACAATCGCCCCCGTTTCCTCAGCCACCGGAATAAACTTAACCGGCGAAATCAAGCCCCGCTGCGGGTGCTGCCAGCGCACCAAAGCCTCAAACCCAATAATCCTGCCGCTGGCCAAAGACACAAACGGCTGGTAGTAAAGCAAAAACTCCCGACGTTTTACAGCCATCCGCAAATCCGTCTCCAACTGCAACCTCTCCAACGCCAAATCGTGCATCGCAGCATTAAACACCTGATACCTTCCCGTTCCCAAAGCCTTAGCGCGGTACATCGCCGTGTGAGCGTCCCGCAGCAAGTGTTCCGGCTGTTCCCGGGCGGCGATTGCGGGCTCGCCACCCACCGCAATCCCGATGCTAGCGGTGACAAACACTTCCTGGCCTCCGAGTTCAAAAGGCACAATTAAAGCTTGGTGAATGCGATCGGCCAAATCCACCGCACTCTGGGCATCAACATTCCTCACCAAAATTGCAAAATCGTCGCCCCCCACCCGCGCCACAGTATCCGCCATGCTGACACTCGCCTGCAACCGCACCACCACCGCCATCAGCAACTCATCCCCCACCAAATGACCCAAAGAATCATTAATCACCTTAAATCGGTCTAAATCCAAAAAAAGCACCGCAAAAAGAGAGCTGCGGTGGTTCCTAGTATTGACGATCGCCCGCCCCAAACACTCTACAAACAAATCCCGATTCGGCAAACCAGTCAGAGAGTCGTGAAAAGCATCGTAAAGCTTCCTGTAAGCGCTCAACCCCGCACCAGTCACCACCAAACCCACAGCCGGCGACACCAGCGGCACCCACCCACCCTCAGTAAAAATCAAAAAACTAATCCCCAACAGCCCCACCAAAGCCGCACCCACAACCAATCCCGCCCGCAATGGGTGGTGAATCCGCCAAGCCACCAGCCCGCCCAGCACCGCCCAAGCAGCGTTCCACAGAATTTCTGCCCATTCTGGCCACACCCAAAACACCGATCGCCCCTGCAAAACAGCAGTCAATATTTGGCTGAGCATTTGAGCGTGCAGCAACACCCCCGGCATTTTCGGATTTTGCTTTTTAACCGGGCTGTAGGGCGTGAGAAACACATCTCTGGTACTCGGTGCAGTCGTCCCGATCAGCACAATCTTGTCCTTTACCCAACTCGGATCAATTTCGCCCTTCAATACCTGCAGGATACTGACTTGTCGCGCCACCCCAACAGCAGAACGGTATTTGAGCAGAATTTGGTAGCCTCTAGCATCAAGATTTGCATAGCCACCGCTGTCAGATGCTAAAGGCACAAATTTTGCTTTCCCCCAGTTGATTTGATGGGGATTGACACGGCTATCTGTCGGCTGCACCTTGTCCTTGAGATACAGCGAAGCCACTTGCAAAGAAAACGAGGAAGCAGCAGTATTGTCGGGTTTCGCGACTGAGAGCAAATTGCGGCGCACCACGCCGTCAGCGTCGAGTACAAAGTCATTAAAACCCACCCGATCCGGCGGCATCCCCGGAGGGGCGGGCACTCCCCCACTGTCTGAATCGTTCAATTTAGTAATCGCCACCAGATTCGGCGCCTTGAGCTCCGCCAGCAATTCTTGGTGTCCGGGGGCTTGAGGCAAATCGCGGTACAAGTCCAAACCGATGACTTTTGGCTGGTACTTTTGGAGTTTTGTCAAGGTTTTGGCGATCGCCCCGTCGGAAATCGGAAACCTCCCCAGAGTTTGAATATCCGCCTCAGAAATTCCCACTATCAGCATCCGCGGATCTGGGCCCGCATCCGGCTCCAAGCGCACCAACGAGTCAAAAGTTCCCAATTCCAAGCTTTGATACCACCCCAACCGCCGAGCTCCCGTATTCAGCAGCGTTACAGTTGCGCCTGCCAACAAAGCAGGCAAAATCCTGACCCGCCGGCCTTGAGAACTCCGGTTCAGGCCAGTTGCCAGAGACAGTACAGAACAAAGATTTCGAGAAAATTTGGCAGTCACAGCAAACATATACGGGTGCAAATAAAGCTAACCACAAGTTTGTTCTTACAGAATTGAGCTTATTATGAGATTGAGTATAATTTTTTCAGAACTTGTGCCGAAACCGAGTTTATGTAAGCTAATTAATCGATTTGGCAAAGTATTTCTCGGATGGGAAACTGGGTTTCTGAGTATCTGCCGAAAAGTGCTGTCTGGGATTCCTCCGTTTCCCCAAGTTTCCCCAAGTTTCCACAAGCGTTAAAATTTAGTCGATCGAACTTTCTGGATATTTTTGAGATTATGGCCAATCAACTTCCGATTCCGGTGATTGTTAACGGTGCTGGCGGCAAGATGGGCCGCGAAGTAATTAAGGCGATCGCCAGTGCTAGCGACATGACCTTATTTGGCGCTGTAGACCGCTCTCCTGAGTCCCTCAACGCCGATGCGGGAGAATTAGCCGGGTGCGGCCCGTTAGAAGTTCCCATCACCGACGACTTGCAAGGAATGCTGGCTGCGGCCGCTCAGGAAAAGCAGTTAGGCGTGATGGTAGACTTTACGCACCCTTCGTCAGTTTACGAAAACGTGCGATCGGCTATTGCTTACGGTATACGGCCCGTAGTAGGCACTACCGGATTGAGTACCAAACAAATTCAAAACCTAGCCGAATTTGCCGACAAAGCCAGCATAGGTTGTTTGATTGTACCCAATTTCTCGATCGGCATGGTGCTGCTGCAACAAGCCGCCGTCACCGCATCTCAATACTTTGAACACGTAGAAATTATCGAACTCCACCACAATCAAAAAGCCGACGCTCCCAGCGGCACAGCCATCCAAACCGCCCAAATGCTAGCAGAAATGGGGAAAACGTTCAATCCCGCCCAAGTAGAAGAAACCGAAAAATTGCCCGGTGCCAGAGGCTCTTTAGCCGACGAAGGAATTCGGATTCACAGCATCCGTTTACCCGGTTTAATTGCCCACCAAGAAGTAATTTTTGGCGGCACCGGTCAAGTTTATACATTACGACACGATACGAGCGATCGCGCTTGTTATATGCCCGGAGTTTTATTATCAGTGCGAAAAATCATAGAATTGCGATCGCTCGTTTACGGATTAGAAAAAATCCTGTAATTAGTTATCAGTTGTTAGTTGTCAGTTGTCATTTGTCAGTTGTTAGTTGTTAGTTGTTAGTTGTTAGTTGTTAGTTGTCAGTTGTCAGTTGTTAGTTGTCAGTTGTTAGTTGTTAGTTGTCAGTTGTTAGTTATTATTAGTTTCGACAATCGCCTTAAACATTGGATGAATTTCCCTTGTTGCAAAGTCTAGAACCCCCTAAATCTCCCTTAAAAAGAGGAACTTCGATCGGAATTTTGTCCCCCCCTTAAGAAGGGGGGCTAGGGGGGATCGAGTTATTGTAGGGTAATTAACTTATTCCCTCTTCCCTCTTCCTGATGACATTGGACGGAAAGCTCAGCCGGGACACCACTAATAACCAATAACCAATAACAAATAACAAATAACCAATAACTTCTTCCTTCTTCCTTCTTCCCTCTTCCCTCTTCCCTCTTCCTTCTTCCCTCTTCCTTCTTCCCTCTTCCCTCTTCCTTCTTCCTTCTTCCTTCTTCCCTCTTCCTTCTTCCTTCTTCCTTCTTCCTATGCTAATTCCCTTAACCCGCGAAACATTTCAAGAACTAATTCCCGCCGTCGCCACCGGAGTGCAATACAAATATATGTGGGGAAAACCCCCCGACTTTCTCAGGCGAATGTTAATCTCAGCAGTCAGCGTAATTTTGGTGCTAGTCATCTATAGCTTCGTCGGTTCCGATATCGGGCCCCTAGTTTTAATTACCGGATTAATCACCAGTTTGTACTGGCTGTGGGGGCCAATCTTGTGGGCAAGTTTGCGGAATGCAGAATGCCGCAAACATAAATATTGTGGTTTTTGGCAAGGACGAATTTTGGATATTTATATCACAGATGAAGTCACAAGTCAAGAAGAAACAGTCAATCAAAAAGGACAACTCGTAATAATCGACAACCTCGAACCCCGAATCAACTTAGAAATTGGTGACAAAACCGGATTTACTACCACACTGCGAGCTCCCTTACGCAAAGAACATCAGGGAATTGTTCCCGGCCAAGCAGCATTAATGTTAATCATGTCAGATATAGAAGACTTGGGTACAATTGCCAAAGTTTCAGACATTTACATTCCCAGCCGCGACGTTTGGGTAAGCGACTATCCTTATTTACGCAGAGATTTGTTTGTAGAAATGAGCCAGCAAATTAAAAAAGGTAGAAAAAAAGGGCGGGATACCAACAATCAAAACAGAGAAGTCAAAAGACGAACCGCCGATTATTAAACAACAAATTCCCCAACCCCAGCCACCCAGAAACCGGGTTTTTCTCCCAAACATTAACCACCAACCCTAAACCTCCATAAAAACCCGGTTTCTTCAACCCCAGCCACTCACCCAGAAACCGGGTTTTTACTCCGAAAACCTGTAGTCTCTCTCGCTGATAGCTGAGGCCAGATTGCGGCTTTAAATCCCGAGGAATTAGAGTATCTAGAAAGTCAGACAATTGAGATGCCGCCGCGCACTGTAGAGTATACTCGATTGCCGATCGATCTGGAAAATCGGCAAAATACGATCGCCATTAACGCCCAAAATTACCAAAAAAAATTAGATCGAATAAGTCTTGACATCAAGTCTCAAAAAATTTATAATGATAGTGATGCCGATTTGAGCTTCGTAGAATTATTCAGCAAAGAAACTTGCCCGCAGTTCAGCGAACAAATCAAATTTGACCTAGGCTATTTCAAACACGGCACCGGCTTGCTAGACAAGACGATGGAAGCAATTAGGGGCGTAGTGGCTATAGAAGAAGCCTATCGCGACGCAAAATTAGAAGCAACAATTCAAATAGTAGGTTTTGGTTTAGGAGTTGTGGGCGTAGTGGCTAGCGGCGCGCCTTATTTGATCGAACAAGACCCGCCCGATCGCAAATTTTACATACCATTAAGCAATACATAAATTCCTCCTTTTGTGATGGTATTGTTAATCAGTTTCGGTGCGGGAATTGGTGTATGGTTGGTGATTTGGTTGGGCGCAAAATTGAATAATCTACCAGGAAAAATCAAGCAGCGACTGGCTTGGAGGTAATAAATCTAATAGCAATTAGGCATCAACATCGAAGAAACCAGTCAGGGGTTGAAAACCCCTGTCTCATGGCGCAAGTCCTGTGAAAAAAAACTGAATATTGATCGATTTCTAGGCAGATTTTTGGGTAATGACAAGGGCTTGACACTGGGAATTAGTTAATTGTCAACTCTCAACTGTTCCCCTCTTGGCCGTAGGCTTGCCAAGCCAAATCCACCAACCCGTTCATAATCGCCACAGCCACCACCGCCGAACCCTTGCGCCCCTCAATCCGAATGTGAGGAACCATCGAATCGTTCAGTCGCGACTTCGCCACATCAACCCCCACAAACCCTGAAGGAGTCCCAATCACCAAAGCCGGTCGAATTTCCTCAGCCTCAATCAAATCGACGAGGGCCGACAAAGCAGTTTGAGCCTGGCCCACCACAAAAATCCCTTCAGGATAGCGTTTAGCCAAAGTTTCAATCCCCCAAGCCGCCCGCGTCTTTTCCTTTTGAGGGCGCGTCAAAGCCTCCATCGAACAATAAACCGGATTAGCAAAGGTACTTTGAATTTGTGGCGTAATGCCCACCTGCACCATCGGCACATCTACTACGATCGTAGTTCGAGCAGCCAAAGCCGCCGCCCCGGCTTGCAAAGCCTGATCGGAGAAACTAATTAAAGACTTGTACTCAAAATCAGCAGTCGCATAGATCACGCGCCGGACTATTTCGTACTCCGCCGCTGAAAAACCGTGGTCGCCAATTTCGCTATCGATTAATCCCAGACTCTGGGCATCGCTTACGTGCCATTCCATTTGTTGGATAGCTGTCGCCTGTGAATTATCAAGTATCAGCTTACCAGCTTTTTGTCAGTTGTCAGTTGATTGTTGACTGTTGACGGTTGACTGTTGACGGTTGACGATTGACTGTTGACTAACTAAGAGGGCGGGCACGCACCATCCACCGCCCCTACCAACTGCCAACTGCCAACTGCCAACTGCCAACTGCCAACTGCCAACTGCCAACTGCCAACTGCCAACTGCCAACTGCCAACTGCCAACCGTCAACTGCCAACTGCCAACTGCCAACTGCCAACTGCCAACTGCCAACCGTCAACTGCCAACTGCCAACTGCCAACTGCCAACTGCCAACTGCCAAACTAATTTTCCTCAGAAGGAGACTTGCCCAAAACCGGAGTTAAGAATGCTACCAAAGCCCCGATCGCAAAACCGGCCACATTTCGAGTCAAAGGCAACCAGTCAGAAGTCCGAGTCACCACAGGCCCAATTCCGAAAGCCAAAAACAGAATCCCCCACAGCGGCGAAAAAATCAGCGCCCACTGCCAAGCCACAAGCTGTCCGGGTTTCCGGGGCTGAGCGGCAAACCCGCAGATCACCCCGCCGAGCACCGATGAAATTAATGTCAGAACCCACTGTTCCCTCGGCAAACCGGGAACCACACGACATCCCCCCTGACGCAAACAGCCTTGTATCGACTCTAAAGATTCAATGATCGATCGATCTTCGCCATTCTCCCGGACAAAAAACTGATTGCCGTAGCGAGTTTGCAGTTCTACCCAAAAACTGCGCGGCAGCAGCGGATACAGCGAGTCGCCCACATTAAAATTGAGCAAATTGCCACCTCGGGGGTCAGCAACTAGCAACACGCTTTTGCTATCCAAGCCCCAATAACTTTTGACGGCTAAACCGGGCGTGCGATCGTACTGAGTCAGCACTCGCAGCTTCCAGCCGGTTTCGGCTTCAAAGGCATATAAACTTTTTGCCAAATCCTCTTCTTCAATATCCGTAAGGGCTTTAGCTAGGTCAATGATTGGTGTCTGAATTTCTGGCAACAAATCGGGATTGTTGAAAGCGTGGGCCGCAGGTGCGATCGTCCACAGGGACAAAGCCAGGAAAAAGGCAGCAGCAGAGGCTAGAAATTTGCGGGGGAAAAGCTGTGACATAGGAATTTCTAATTCAGGTATCAATGGTAGCTGGCGGTCTTAACCAAGGGATAAGAGAAAACTAATATTTCTTTACAATTATTTACTTTACAGGAAGGCGAGAGCAAGGGGAAGAGTTGGGGGAAGAAAGTTTGCGATCGGGGAAGGGGCTGACAATTAACTGTAGAGGCGCGATCGCGATCGGGGGCCAACGGTCGTTAAACAAGAGCTCGATTTCCTGACGGGGCGAGTATCTTGGGTTGTCCGTCTCGTTCTATTTTCATCTAAGGTGCGATCGCAGTTCCGTTAATCGATCGGGACTTACGCATCGGGGCCCGTGCGAAACCGGGTTTTTTTACGAGAATACTTCACGGAGAGCAGCAGATGAGGTAAAAAACCCGGTTTCTTTGGTACGAGTGCGTCCAGGATTAATAATACTTGAAGCCGATCGTAACAGAGAGAGACCGTATGTGCGATCGGTTATTTAAGTATTTTCCTGCCTCAAAAAACTTACCTTCATAAAAATTCAGCATAAACACAAAAACTCTCAGTAAATATACGGGAAATCAAACAGACTAGCAACACCCAAAAAAAATCTGAAATTCTGTATTTTCCCGAATATATTTATAATCGAGTCTAGCCGATAATGATGAGTAACCGCTGAAGAATTATTTGAAAGAAATTAACCATTTCTCAAGGAGTGTCCAGAGTGCCTTTAACCGACCCGATTAAAGAACCTTTAACAGAAGTGGAATCCTTAATTCCCGGACTTGCCCCAACTTTCGCCCCACAACTGCCTGGAATTCAGACTAACAAAACCTTATTATATCAAACTCCCGGCTCTTCTGAAAACTCCGAACAACCTAACTTAATAGAAACCGCAAAGCCGCCACAATCCGAATTCAGTCGAGCCGAAACCGATGCTTTTATTACTAACAAAGCCTCCGATATTCACAGCATACCTTCTGCTACCATCAGCGAGCTCAGAACTAACAGCAACCCCAGAGATACAGCAAATTCTGAAATTGACCCCCTAATTGGCAAATTCGACTCAGACTCAGGAGATTCCCTGACCAACCCGAATCCAATAACCTCACCCGTTATAACTACATCCACAACGAGCGAAAAAGCTTCGGACAAAACACCATTACCCGCAACCCCTGAAACAAGTTCAAAACCCGAAGATATAAAAACACCCTTATCCTCAGAAGCTACACTCTTCTTCGAGTCAGAACCCAACAAAACATCACCTGCAACTGCATCAACCATAATACCAGATCGCAGTACAACTTCATCAGAAAAATCCGATCCAATTGCAGTAACAAATTTAACCGAAACTATTGCCGCTAGCCCAAACATACCCTCGACTGATAAAACCCCTACAGACAAACAGTCCCCAGTTGCCACACTTGACGACAAAATAGACTCCGATAAAACAGCTCCAATTCCTTCAACTTCCGAAACAAAAAACTCAGAAAAACAGCTTCCAGTTGCCGAAGCTAGCACCCTGATAGACTCAGACAAACAATCCCCAACAGTCGATGCAATACAGACCGAAAAACCCACCTCAGATTCTCAAGAACCGCCGACAACACAGCCCCCAACAGCCTCATTAATTCCCGCCCCATCTAACCCTGTTTTATCTGACACTAATATCAGCGCCGAAGTCAAATCAACCGATTCAACAAACCCAGTACAAACTGCCAGTCAAGCTTTAGCTGACAAACAGAATGATTCCGAAAAAGTTGACCCATTAAAAACCGAACCTGCTGCCATACCAAAAACAGCAGCCAGTGAAAATGTAGCGGTGACGACAGCGACAGCAGTTCAAACCCCAGAAAAATCTCCCAACAATACTGACTCAGTTTCGGAAAATAAACAGCCAGTTAAAACAGAATCTCTTGTCAGCGAATCAGTAGGGGCTGAATCAATAAAAACAGACAAAAGTGCAACTACAAGCATTTCTCAACACCCCGCAGAAACAGAGTCAGTTATCGCTCCACTTGCGGAAGATTCTCCTCCAAAAACAGACTTAATCAGCTCTAATGTTGGCGAACAATCACCCAAAAAAACCAACTCCAACGTTTCTAGCGCCGCCGAACAATTGCCAACAAAAAACGATTCGATTATTCCCACAGAAATCGATTCGGGTACGGTGGAAAATGAGACCGCTTTCCCTGAAATAACAGCAGAATTAGAAAGCGAACAATTGCCGACAAAAACCGATTTGCTAGAGCCAGCAGAATTCACTGCTGGTACAATCGAACGGGACATTACTGTTTCCTTCACAGCAGCGGAATTAGAAACCGAGAAAAGCCCAGCACTTTTCTCAACTCCATTAGAGACAGCAGCAGTTACGACACAGATAACTGAAGCCGAAGTCGAAACAACCGTTGCACCCTCAACTCTTAAATCCCCACCCGAACCAAATTCAAACAATTATAATAGCAATTCAACTCCCACAGAAACTGTCGCTGTTCTACCTGCGGATTCTGATACTGAAATTGCGCCGGAATCCGCAGATATAACCAGCGGTTTGCTAGCGTCAGCAACCGAAAAATCTGCTCAACTTTCAGACAATATTGCAGACACTCAATCTTATTCCACACAGAGTACCGGCAACTTCCAAACCAATACCAATCCCCAGATAAATCTATCCATAACATCAGCAGCCAACTCACCAATCCCCGGTACTTTCCTTGTAGATAACCAAGGAAAAGTCAGATTCGACTATGTATTTGACGGCGGCGGCTACGAAGGCGAACTCGGCATTTTCAGCCTCACCGGGATGTCCGCATTTATACCCGGAACTCCAGAATTCATTGCCGAAGCATCCCGCAGAGTTTTAAGCAATTCCACAAACGGACACATTGTCATCAGCGACGCTACAGAAGGGGCAAAATTCACTGGTGCGATGCCGTTCGACGGGGACTGGGGCAGCGGCGAATATCAGGGTATAAAAACTTTCAATATGACTCCGGGCGATACCTTTGCCGTCATGTTAGTCCCCAACGGTACAGTACAGTCATCGCTCCAATCTTCGTGTTCGGAAAATTTGTTTCCCGAAAACCGCCCCTTATTCAGTATCGCCACAGCCAATCCCAACGATACATCTTACGTGTTGCAGGTCGCCGATGTAACCGGCACCGGCAACACCTTCGCCCTCGAAGATATGTCGGCAGCGAACTCGGACAGCGACTACAACGACCTAATCTTTAAAATTAGCGGCGCGATAGGAAACGCACCGCTGCTGGATACAGTCATCAACCCTGACAGAGAGTGGCGCAATACGACTCTGGGACAACAATTGCTCGCCCAAGCCAATCCCCCGAATTCTGACAACAATCCGCCCGTTGTTTCACCGACAAGCGCTCGGACTTACACAGAATTAGAGACAACTATTTCATTAGACAATCTTGCCACAGATGCAGAAGGCGACCCTCTGACAATTAGCGTCCAGGGTCCAGTTAACGGCACGGTAATTTTCAATCCCTTAACTAACAAAGCATCGTTTAAGCCCGAACCCGGTTTCTCCGGTATTGCCAGCTTTGATTTCCTTGCCAGCGACGCTTTTGGGAGTTCAACTCCCGCGCGAGTCACAGTCAACGTCAGCGACGTTCCCCTGCTGAATCTAGATTTTGTGAAGCGAAATCCGCTCCTCAATGCAGGAGAAAATACGGAATTGATTGTGCTGGGAGATTTTGCCGACCAAAAAGGTGTAGTGCTGCCAGATTCTTATTTAACTTACACTTCAATAAATCCAGAAGTAGCACCAATTGATCCAACGGGTAAAGTGACAGGTTTAACCAACGGTACTTCGATTTTGAGCGCGAGTCGAAATAACCTACAAGCAGTCACCCCAATCCGAATTGGGACGATGCCAGCACCGACAACAGACGCTCAACTGCATCAGATACTAGCCGAAATGTATGGACTAGACCCATACCCAGATGCCGTCTCCCTGACACCCGGTTCAACACGGAAACTCTCCCTCGGCTTAAACTCCAACTTTACCGAAGCCAACCTAACCGCAGCCAGCACAGGTACACGCTACTTTAGCAACAACAGCAACATCCTAAACGTCAGTCCCGACGGCACCATTACAGCAGTCGGCATTGGCGATGCCACCGTCACAGCCATTCACGGCATCGCATCCGCCACCATTCCAGTTCGAGTCGAAGTACCGAAAATCGGCACGACTGCCTTGGGAACCGACGGTGGCATCATCAACTCAAACGACGGAACCCTAGCAGTCATGATACCTCCGGGTGCTCTAGAACAGAATACAACCGTCAGCATTGCCCCAGTCAACCAACAAAACTTGTCCCTACCGCTACCACCGGGATTTGAATTTGCAGGAGCCTTCAACTTAAACTTTGGCGATAACTCCCTGAATATACCCGCCCAGTTAGCAATACCAGCACCCGAAGGATTAGCACCTGGAACTGTGGCATACTTCCTGCGAAAAGGAGCAATTCCTGACGCAACCGGCACTTGGAATCCGATTTGGCTGCAAGAAGAATCAGGCATAGTCGGGGATGACGGCAACATTCGCACCCAGTCTCCTCCCTATCCAGGTGTGGTCAGACCAGGCGAATACGCAGTAGTCTACTCCAGTCCCACAGGCAGCGCTACCTTAGTCAAAGGTCAGCTTACCCTCAACTACAACTTCCCCCTAGCATTTTTTGGCATCATTGACCCCCAGGGAAATCTCGGTCAGTTAATAGACCCGGACAAATTCGTTACCACTCCAGCCTTTACCGTAACTCGCGACATATCTTCAGTGCAGGTGGTAGCAATCCCCAAGGTGGGACTGCCGGTGGTAACAGAGGTAGGCGTGCAGCGAAACGACGACGGCACTGCCACATTTAAGGCAGCTTTGAATATGCCAGCCCCAACTACCTCTGACCCCACAACACCTCCTGTCCTCCAAAAAGCTGAGCTGAAATTCAAGGATGATTCCGGTCAACCATTTGAGAACAATGAGCCCCTCTTATTTCTGACCGGGGGCAACATTCTGGTCAACAACGCCAGCGACTCCAAAGGCAGTAAGTTTGAAGATTTGACAGTTAAATTCTATGCAGGCAACTCTATGTATGAGGGGACTGTAGTACCGACACGCAGCCGCTCTCTTGGAGGCAATCAGTATGAAGTAGCAGTTAAAGTGCCTGATACAGTAGTGCTGGGCGCTTCAGGCGTCGTGCTGGAGAGGAAGCAGAACCAGATCGTCGATCAAAAAGGCACAACACCAGTCTACAAAGAAATCCAGTACGATAGCAATCCAATTCGGCTGCCACAGGGGGCAGAGTACGTCTTTGCAGCCTTGGGCGGTTCTGACCGAGTAGCGGTTCTCAATGGTAAAAACCCCGAATCAGTAGTTGATACTACAAACAGCAAAGACTTGTTGTTGGCTCAAATTCCTGTGGGGACTAGCAGTGTCACAGATTGGGCAGAATCAACAGCCGTGACTAGCGACGGAAATCGCGTTTACGCAACCTTGAGGAATTCAGGTCAAGTGGCATTGGTCGATCCAATGGTACTGCGACAGGTAGATACTCAGCCAAATACCCCAGGCGTCAATCCCATTGTCCTGCCGGCGGGCGCTAGACCCAAGTCAATAGTCATCAGTCCTAGAGACGATTATGCTTACATTGGCGACTTGAATCAAGCGAAAATTTACGTCCTTGACATCAACCCTAACTCGGCAACTTATCACAAAGTAGTTGAGACTATTAACGTCACTTCACCATTAGGATTGAGTCAGTTGGCAATTAGTAGTGATGGGCGGCGGCTGTTCGGCACGGGTTCTGATAATAATGAGCAAGTGCCTAATCGTCGGATTTATGCAATCAATATTGACTCGAAGGATCGACCGAAGGATGAGAATTCCAATCCTCGTAAGTGGCATCAACAAATCGGAGTTATTCATACTATTTCGGAGACCGAGGGAATAGCAGCTACGAATGATCCGACGAAAATGGTGTTCACGAACGGATTGAATCTGATTAATACTGACCAGAATGACGGGCCTGGTTTTGGGGTGTTGGAAATTACTTCGGACGATCCTCTTAACTTTACTGCTTCTGTGAGTTATGCCCCTTTAAGTTTGGGTTTTCCTACTGATTATTTTGATGTGAATGAGGGGGTATCTGTCACTGTAACGCGGGATGGGCGGTATGGGTTTGTGGCTGGTCGCAATTCTGGAAGTCTTGGCCCTTCTGCAGATGTGCGTTCTGGGGGAAATATTGGGATTATTAAAGACCCCTTGGGGCCAAATCCTCAATTAATCGGTGCTACCAGACCGATTCCAGAGGCTCTTACTAACGATTTAGTGCTTTCTAATGACAACAAATACCTTTATGGCTCTTATCCTTCTCTGACTGGTAGCGGGAGCGTTTATGCTTTCGATGTTGAGGAAATGATTAAAACTCTGGACAATCCCGGTCAATTCAAAATTGATAGTCTTGACAGGGGTGTTAAGTCTCCTTTCTTCAATGCTACTACGGCGAGGTCTGTGACTGCTGCTGATTTCACAAGGGTTCCTATTGATGATATCAATCCGGCGGTTAGTATTGCTGCTGACTATGGGATTCTTCAGGAGAACCGACCTGCTAATCAGTTTACTTATGGGGTGCCGTTGGGTACAACACGCGCACCAGTCGGTACTGGAGGCAATTTACGGGATTTGAGTTCTGCACCGACTGATTGGCTAAATTTGAAGGGGCCTGGTGCAACTACAAATGACCTGACTCCTACTTTTCAATGGCAGTTTGCTCCGGGTTGGGAGGATGTGAAAGAGGTCAATCTTTTTGTCAGTACCTTCGATAAAGGGGAGGGTTTGTTGCCAGAGGATAGATGGGAGGATCTCGCCAATATCCAAAATCCAAACTTCAATAATCTCAGCCCACAGCAGCAGCAAAACTTGCTAGCAAAATGGAACTCCCAGTTCGGCACTTTAGACTATAACCCCAACCGCATCCTGACAGCGACTTGGAAGCCCGGTCAAGGCTGGGTGGGGCTTGGTGGTCTACCCCTTGACCCTTCAAACACCAATACCCAGTTCACGCTGCCCGATAATCGGACTCTGACGGCTGGTCAGACTTATCATTGGGCTGTTGAAGCTTTGAGCAAGGATGGAAAGCGAAATCTTGATGTTGGGCAGTTCAAAACATCGCCACCGCCTGCTCTCAACGGCAACAGCACTTTCAGCAGCGTCACTGTACTGACCCACGGTTTTAAGCCTCCGGTCATTACCGCACCAGGGATTCCCAGCGAATTCTACAAAATGGCTGACAGCATTGCTACTACTGGGGGTGAAGGATTGCTCATGCGCTACGACTCGCCCACAGGTAACTGGGTTCCGGTCGATAAATACGGGCAAGTCTTGGGTGATTTCTTTAGTAATTTAACTTATTTTCCTAATGGTTTTGACCAAGCCGCTCCCAGTTATCGTACTGCTTTGTCGAGCTATATAGCTCCCTACCTCCAAAGCAACAAACCATTAGTGCTTCTGCCTGACTGGTCTCAAAATAATGAGTCAGCTATTCCCGATTCTGGCTTCACGGAGGCAGCAGCAGATAGTTTCTTTGCCTCGCTGGTGCAGCTAGATCAATCGCTAGGAGGTGGTGCTAACTTCGACAGCCAAGGGAATTTTGTTCGCTCTCAGGGGGCAATTTTCAATTCGCCACTGCACTTTGTTGGCTTCAGTCGGGGGGCTGTGGTCAATAGCGAAATCATTCAGCGTGTAGGGACTTACTTCCCTCTAGCTGGCGGGAAGGAGAATTCTCTGTTTCGCGACCTCCAGATGACTACATTAGATCCTCATGATTTTGACCAACCAAGTTTTTCGGTACAGTTACCATTTCTAGGAGAAGCGGGATTTGCAGACTTCCGCGAACCGAAGGTTCAGGTTTGGAAGAATGTGACTTTTGCGGACAACTACTACCAAACGGTGCCCAGGCTAGACCAAGGCATTCCACAAATTCCTACGCTGACACCTGCGGGTCGAGACATTCCCAATTTGAGCGGGCCCGATGCTCTGCGAACAGAGATTAGAGCAGGTCTCAAATTTCCCAGAAACAGTGCGGGGGAACTTCTAGGGAAGCCTGACGAAACGGTTTTCTTGGGTACTCGACGCAATGCTGATGGTTATGAAAATAGTTTACCTGGGTTTACCAGAGACGATCTCGCTGGGGGAACGCACGGGAGAGTCCTGACGTGGTATGCGGGGACTGCTGACCTGGGACTAACTGAGTATCGCCAAAATTCTTCTAGTACGCAACCTGTTGACCCGATCTCGCGGCGTCGGGGTGATGGGCATTACGAGCAACTGTTTGACAGAGACTTTTCTTTCAGTGGAAGTCCTCAAGACCCTCGTGTCAACCCCTGGTACACGCCTAAATATAGCGGGCAACCTAACTTTTCTCTGGGTGCTGCTAATGCTCCCAATGAGGGTATTGGTACTGGTTGGTTCTATTCTGTTCTTGGAGGTGGGTTGACTAAAGATCCCAATACGGGTGCGATTACTAATTTGCGACCGACTAATACTCTGGAGCGCGTGCCTCTGTATTTTGACAATACAGCGGAAAGGCGGATGCGGGGTGATTTTGCGGTTCCTACTCTTTTTGGTGGCAATTTTGATGCTGTTTTTAATCCGGGTAGTTTGTTCCGAAATGCGATTTCTGATGCGATTCCGGGCTGGTCTTTTCACGGCGGTACGTCAAATATTGCGTCGCCGACAAGTAGGTTGGTTGATTGGAGGGATATTCCCGCACTTAACGAACCTCGTACCATCAAGAATGAGAAGGGAGCTAACTTATCACTAAATTACCTGGAACAGTTGGGCATTACTGAACCTAACAATGCCTTGAAATTAACATCGGGAGATAGCATCACACACAATCGCTTTGTCGTGCCTGACTGGGGAACATTACGTTTTAACCTTCATGTTCCTCAACTCACTAACGGAGAACTTAAGGTCTCTATCAAAGGAGATGCACCAGGGTACGACGAATATCAACCTATTGGAGTTATTGTTCTAAGTGCAGCAGAAAATAAAAATTCCAGCTCACAAACTTCTTACCCCTCAGATCGATTCAGGATTGGCTTTGGTACTACAGGATTTGAAACATTTCATATAGATGAGATACCCCAAGACCTGCGAGGAAAATCAGCTACACTAAAGTTTGAATTAAATGGTGGTGAAGTTTTCTTAGATGATGTCTTCTTTAAAAGCACTCACCTCAAATTCGGTAATCCTGCTTACAATGGAGAAGAAGCTCGCCGTGACCCTGCCCAACAAAACAACTACCTATTAGAGAAGCCACAATATACAGTGTCTTACGATAACAACTCTAAAAATCCCAAATGGGTAACTTGGCAATTAAACCGTTCCTGGCTGGGTGAGTTAACAAGAAGCGGTGTATTCAAGTCCGATGAAACCTTACCTATTCCTTTTAGTCCGCTAGTTACAAGTGAGGATTACAAAGGCTATCCAAACAACCTCTACGACCGCGGTCACATGGCAACTTCCGAACAACGAAACCGAGATAAGAAGGATATGTTGTCTACATTTCTTATGACGAATGCACTTCCGCAATACCCTGGAAATAATGTTAGTAGTACCGCGTGGCGAAACCTTGAAGAATATTGCTACCAGTTAGCATTAGAAGGTAAAGAACTTTACATTACTGCTGGTGGATATGGAACATTAGGAACAATTAACGATAAAATGATCAATGTTCCTGATTATACTTGGAAAAATATCTTGGTCTTGGATCACCCGGGTTTAGGCATAAATGATATCACAGCAGCCAACACAAATGTTATCTCTGTAATAACGCCTAATAGACCAGCACCAACCGATTTTTCGACCCCAATACCGCATCCGCTAAATGGTTTGTTGCCATCGTCGGAACATCGTTCTCCTATAACAAGCTTGGCTCAGTGGAGAGATTGGCAAACCTGGACTGTTACGACTGTCGATCTTAAACGTCTTACCGGTCTTGACCTTCTATCCAATCTTGACTAGCTCTTGTGCAGACACTTAGGAGCTAAGTGGAAATAGATTCATTACTTGGTATGGCACAAGAGCATTGTGATTGGCTACCTAAATTTCCGTGACTAGGCTGGCACTAATTTAGTAAATGTTCAATACCTGTTATTTTGTACTAACAACTACTAAAGATTGTTCCATCTGGCATTGTGGCATTGTTGAAATTAATCCGTTCTAGCCGTAGACTTATTATCCCACGTATAACAATCCCTTCTGCACCTATAAGGCAAGCATTACTCAGGTTAACATTTTCCATAGAAACATCTTCTAGTTTGCTCCCACTGAAATCGGCTCTGCGAAAGTCAGTATTTGTGATTAAAACCTGTAGCAGATAGGCCCCCCTCAAATTAGCATCTGCTAAATTACTGTTATCAATACGGCATTCAAATAGATGAACACCTGTCAAATAGGCATTTTCTAAGTTAACACTTTCTAAGGAGAGACCACTCAAGTACGCACCAGACAGACTTGCCTGCCAGAAGTTAGTACCATTTAAGGTGGTATTGCTGAGGTCAACACCATTTAAGTTGGCCTGAAAAAAATTGGTTTTATTCAACATAGCACCACTTAGTTTTGCACCCTTTAAACTTGCATAATTAAGTTCAGCATCATTCAATATGATACCACCAAGGTCTGCACCATTCAATTTTGCATGGCTCAAATTAATACCAGTAAAATCTCTCTCACCCCTAGCATACCTTCTGAGTAATTCTTCGGTATCCATAACTTTTGTCCTTAGTTTATAATCATTGTAAGCTCTTAATAATACCTTATTTTTTGACTGAAAGGAAGGGTATGGGTACTGGTTGGTTCTATTCTGTTCTGGGAGGTGGGTTGACTAAAGATCCCAATACGGGTGAGATCGCTAATTTACGACCAACTAATAATGTGGAGCGCGTGCCTCTTTCTTTTGACAATACAGCGGAAAGGCGGATGCGGGGTGATTTCGCGGTTCCTACTCTTTTTGGTGGCAACTTTGATGCTGTCTTTAATCCGCGTAGTTTGTTCCGAAATGCTATTTCTGATGCGATTCCGGGCTGGTCTTTTCACGGCGGTACGTCGAATATTGCGTCGCCGACAAGTAGGTTGGTTGATTGGAGGGATATTCCTAGTCTTGACAATTACAGGACACTGGTAGGGTACGATCCAGCCCAACCTAACTATGCTCTGAAATTAACACCTGATGACAGCATTACGCACAATCGGTTTGTTGTTCCTGATTGGGGGACTTTGCGATTTAATCTTCATGTACCTGACAATGCACTTAATAAAGGCGGGAAAGTCAAAGTTACTATTGAAACAGATGGGTATCAGAAAACAGAAACTATTAATTTGGAGAAGGCAGGTGGTAAGCCAAGTCAATATTTAGGAGATACGCTTAAGGTCGGCTATGGAACGCAAGGATTTGAAACTTTTCATGTAGATATACCTGAACAGCTACGGGGAAAAGTAGCAACACTCAAATTTGAAGTTACTGATGACACCGTGTACTTAGACGATGTTTTTTTCAAAAGCACTAATCTCAAGTTTGGTAATCCAAGTAACGCCGGGACTGACGTGACCAACGACCGTCGTAATTATTTATTAGAAAAGCCACAATACTCTTTGTCTTATGATGCACAAAATTTATATAAAACTCCTAAATGGGTAAGTTGGCAAGTTAATAAGTCTTGGCTTGGCAATCGAGATAGAGCGACATCGTTTGTACCCGATGAAACACTTCCTTTCACTCCCCGTGTTATGGATTTTGAATACAAAAACCGTGGCGATCAATTCTTTGCTTATGATAAGGGTCATTTGGCTGCTTCATCAGACCGAAGCAGAAGTGATAAGGATGTAAGTTCAACTTACCTTATGACAAACATAATTCCACAGCACTTAAGAAATAATCAATTTAATACGGCATGGCGAAATTTGGAAAAATATAGCCAGAATACTCTCGTTGCATCAGGAGGCAAGGAGATATCTATTATTGCCGGAGGATACGGTTCTTTAGGCACAATACCACCGGGATTTATTGACAGAATTAACGTTCCTGAATACACTTGGAAAACCATCCTTGTTTTGGATAATCCCGGTCAAAGTATAGAAGATGTTACAACCAATACACGAATGATTGCTGTTATCACACCCAATATTGGAGAGCCGACATCTTTTCCTCATACTGTAAATCTTCCTGGTAATGCAAAGAGTATAACTATAAATAGCTTAGATGAGTGGCAAACTTGGCAAACCTGGAGAGTTAGCACTGACTACCTCGAAGAATTGACTGGATATGACTTTTGGTCAAATGTTCCTACAAAAATTCAAGAG
Source organism: Tychonema sp. LEGE 07196 (assembly GCF_963890365.1). Lineage (NCBI taxonomy): Bacteria > Bacillati > Cyanobacteriota > Cyanophyceae > Oscillatoriales > Microcoleaceae > Tychonema > Tychonema sp. LEGE 07196. The sequence continues at coordinate 20,410 of NZ_CAWPRX010000143.1, forward strand.
GTTATAGAAGCTAATGAAGACACCTATATAGATCCTATTGTTAGTAGTTCTCCATAGGATAGGTGGCTGGTTTCACGATCTGATTCGATCGCAACCGTCATTACAGATACTCCCATCTGGCATAATAGTGCGACAAAAAATAGCCCCTCCTCTCTCAATAAGATTCGGGTTAACAGGCTTAACGGCAGCATATCTTAGGTAGGGATCGAAGATGTATATATCATCAAGATAAGCATCTTTAGCATCTCTAAAATCAGCATATGCCAAGTTAGTACCATCAAAATCAACTTCATTCATATTGGTATTTCTGAATATACTTCTCGATAGGTTAGCGTAGAGAAGGCGGACATTAGAAAGGCAAGCACCATTAAAAATTGCATCTGTTATATTGGCACACATCAGATTGACTTCACTTAAGTTAGCCTCGATCATATTCACAGCACTCAAGTTGGCATTTTCCAAAACAATATCCCTTAAATCAATACCCTCTAAATTGGCACCGCTCAAATTGATGTGTATCAGCCCACTTTCTTCAATATAAGAATTTTTCAAATTAATACCGCTCAAATTGGCATTACATAGATCAACCCTTCTCAAGTCAACACCTTCAAAAGCCCTTTCACCATCAGCATATCGTCTTAGTAATTCTTCGGCATCCATAACTTTTGTCCTTAGTTTATAATCATTGTAAGCTCTTAATAAGTCTAGCTGTAGGGTGCGTCGCTATTTACTAATACCAAATCCGGGACGTGAAAACCCTTTTATCATCTCTGGGGCTTTTATCATCTCTGGGGCTGAAGATATCTCCAAGCGTTTTAGCCATTGTTGATAATTCAGTTTAAGCGATTCTTGATTGTTCATAAGTTGTGTCTTCAATTATGTTAGTCATAATACTGGATTATTTACTCAATCCAATCGGGTCCCTCTACGAATTCTCCCCCTGGTTCAATGGTTTTACAGATAAAAGCTCCTATCCCACTGCCAAAACCTTTGACACCTGTCAGGTTGGTTGCCACCAAAATAACATTTTCAGTTTTGGTTCTCTCGCAGTCAGCCTCGGTCAAATCAGCACCACTCAAAATAGCATCTCTTAAGTCGGCATCGTTCAGATTAGCTTTTCTCAGATTCGCACCGCTGAGGTCGGCATTTCTTAGATTAGCCCCGCTCAGATTCGCGCCACTTAGGTTAGTACCAAGCATTCTAGCTCCTGGCAAGTGAGCATTACTCAAATTGGCATTGCTCAAATTGAGAGTCATAAGGTGGGCTTTGCTCAAATTGATTCCACTTAGGTCAACCCCGCTCATGGCAGTGTTATTAACCTTAATTCCCGCAAAATTTCTCTCCCCAGCAGCGTACTGTTCGAGCAATTTACGAACTTCTATATATCGTTGATTTGGAGGATCAAAACTAACTTCATCAAGAGTAGTATTGCGGAATATAGCTTGCTCCAAGTTAGCAGATGCCAGACTCACAATATACAAAGAAGTATTACTCAAGTTGGCACCAGTTAGATTAGCACCCATGAGGTAAACTTCATTTAGTTCAGCATTGCTCAAGTTAATATCAGTTAAATCAGCGTTCTCTAAAATAATATCTCTCATCACAACACCTTCTAAGTTGGCTTCTCTCAAATTCACCCCTCGCAGATTGCTTTCTTCCCAGCCTGAATTCGAGAAATTGGTATGACTTAGATTGGCATTAAGCAAGTTGATATTTCTCAAGTTAGACTCTGTAAAATTAGCGTGACTTAAGTTAATGCCGGTTAAATCAACATTTGTCAGATCGATCCTATAAAAATCTCTTTCCCGATTAGCATATCGTCTCAGTAATTCTTCTCTGTCCATAACTCTCCTCCTAAATCTCTACTACTATCCAGCTAAATCTAACTATGTTTTGAGATTAACATCTAATAAGAGCATTACACACAATCAGTTTGTTGTGCCTAAATCCGGTATTTTGAAGTTAAACCTTCATGTTTCTAAACTATATTACAAATTTCTAGGTATTATAAGGAATAAAAAAAGGTTAGGCTATTTGACGATGCGATTTTGATAATCTCAGTTCAATAAAAAGCATCAGTAAAGTTTGTTTCTATCTGACTGGCTGGATTTGAAGGGGCATGGTATAACAACAAGTGACCTGAATCATACTTTTCAATGGCAGTTTGCTCCGGGTTGGGAGGATATGAAAGAGGTCAATCTTTTTGTGAGTACGTTTGAAATCGACCCGCACGATTTCTACCAGCCGAGTTTGAATTTACAATTACCTGGCTCGACCGGCACAAATTTCAGCGATTTCTACGAACCCAAAGTTCAGGTTGGGAATAATGTGACATGGGCTGATAATTACGATCGGACTTTGGCCGATCCTAATGATGCTACTGCTACTCCCAACGATCGCTCTTTGAGTAAACTTCCACGGCATCGGAATTAATATTACCCAAAGTCAGGACTTGCGCGAGATCCCTGTCCTCCGTTGCTTCACAGCCAACAGCCACAATCAAAGGGCTAAAACTGAGGTTTAGGCGTAGGCGCTACCCCCTCACAGAGACGCCGATCGCGCGAGCTCACATTAGGATTAGTTCTCAGATAATCCCCAACCCAATCGCAGCCCCTCACCAGCAAATCATCAAGATCCAAATTCCACAAAATCACCCGGTTGTCCCGCCCCGCAGAAGCCAAAACCTTCCCATCCGGGCTAAAACTCACGCTCATCACACTATCCCTGTGACCGGTCAAAGTTTTCAGCAAAGTCCCGCTGCGGCTCCACAACTTCACCTTGCGATCGTAACTGCCCGAAGCAACCAACAAACCGTCCGGGCTAAAACTCACGCTAGTCACACTATCGCTAGAACCCTTCAGCAGCGTCGCCACCAAAGTCCCGTCCACCTTCCACAGCTTCACCGAATTGTCATAACCAGCCGAAGCCAGCATTTTGCCATCAGGGCTAAAAGCAACCCCCAACACAAAACTGTTGTGAGCCCCCTCAAAAGTCCTCAGCAAACGACCGTCCCGATTCCAGAGTTTGACAGTACCGTCATCGCTCGCCGAAGCCAGCATCTCTCCGTCGGGACTGAAAGCCACCCCAGTCACCCAGCCTTTGTGTCCAGTCAAAGTCTTAATCAACCGGCCGTTTCTCGTCCAGAGTTTCACAGTCTTGTCCTTGCTCGCCGAAGCAACAATCTCGCTGTCGGGGCTAAAACTCACGCTCATCACGCTGTCGCTGTGCCCGTCAAGAGTGAACAGCACAGAAGGCGAACAGGGGAACAGCGGAGCAGAAGGACAAGGGACAATACTATTACTGACGCCATCACCTTTGAGACTCCAGACTTTCACCGTTTTGTCGTAACTCCCAGAAGCTAGTAGCTGTCCGTCGGGACTGAAACTGACGCTGGAGATTTTCTGAGTGTGTCCCTCCAAGGTTTCCAGCAAAACCCCCGTGCGGCTCCAAATTTTGATAGTTTTGTCCGTAGAAGCCGAAGCCAGCCTTTGACCGTCCGGGCTGAAAATAACGCTTTGCACCCGGTTTTGGTGTCCGTCGAGGGTTTTTAGCGGCACGTCATCGATCCGCCACAGCCTGACTGTTTTGTCAAAACTTGCCGAAGCCAAAGTTTTGCCGTCCGGGCTAAAACTCACCTGAGTAACTCGATCGGCGTGTCCCTCAAAAGTTCTCAGCAAGCGGCTTTCCGGTTTAATATTGCTAGCATCCGCGAGACGTTTGTCACCCACATTAGCCAGATTCCAAAGTTTGACAGTTGCGTCTGCACTTCCAGAAGCCAGTGTTTGTCCGTCGGGGGAAAAACTAACCCCAAATACCCACTTGCTGTGTCCCCGCAAAGTTGCTAGCAGTTCGCCACTAGCCTGTGTTGATTTTTTTTTGGTTCCTGGGAGTAGGGGCGGTGTCCCCGTGCCCGCCCCAGCGATGTTCCAGATTTTTACCGTTGTGTCTTCACCGCCACTGGCCAACAATTTGCCGTCCGGGGAGAAACTGACGGTGTAAACTTTTGAGGGTTTTCTGTTTTCGCTGTGCCACAGAGTCGCGATTAACCTGCCGTCAGAACTCCACAGTTTGACAGTACCGTCATCGCTCGCCACAGCGACTATTTTCCCGTCGCGACTGAAGCTGAGCCAATTTACCGGAGCTATTTGTTCGATCGTCCGCAGCAGCGTACCGTCAGTTTTCCACAGTTTAACTGTTTTGTCTCTCGATGCACTGGCGATCGTTTCGCCGTCGGGGCTAAAAGCAGCGCTAGTAACGCTATCAGTGTGACCTATAAAAGTTGCCAGCAAAGTGCCGTCAGTTTTCCAAAGTTTGACAGTTTTATCTAAACTTGCCGAGGCGATCGTTTTACTGTCTGGACTGAAAGCGACACTGGCGACGCTGTTAGTGTGACCCTTGAAAGTTGCCAGCAAAGTGCCGTCATTTTTCCAAAGTTTGACAGTTTTATCTACGCTCGCCGAAGCTATTGTTTGACCGTCTGGGCTGAAACTCAGACCCCAAACTACATCGCCGTGTCCCTCCAAGCGGTTCAGTTCTTTGACACCGTAAACGGCCTGCTGGAGGGCAGCAGCAATCAGAATTTCGGTGTCCTTGAGCGCGTGTATTTCTTGGGAGTGTTCGATCTGTCTCCACTTTTTACCCGCTCTCAAACTTTCCATCATCGCGTCAAATTTGTTGTTTGAGAAATAAAGGGCTTCAGAAGCTGCTGTCAGGGTACTGATTTCGGCTCGCTGAGTTTGAGCGACAGCTACTTGTTTTTGACCGACGGCGCGCCACCAAAAGTTTACAGCGGCGATGGTGGAACTCGTCAGCAGCAGTACGCCGATCGCTGCTACTCCCAGCAGTTGTTTCAGAAAAGTATTAGCTCTGTAGAGCTGTGCTTGACTCATCTTTTTGTCGGCTTCTGCTTTGTACAGTCTGGCTTCTAAGCCGAATCTTTGGCGGATCGGCCGCACTAAATAGTCGTGTACCAATTGATAGCGGTCTTCTGGCGCTTCCCGCAGCAGAAATAGTAAACCGTGACCGACTAAAATGTCTAAAATTAATTCGAGATTGTCGGTTTTATTTTGTGCGCTTTTGGGTTTTTCGGCGAATTTTAGTTGTAAGGGAATTCGGCTCGTACTGCCGGCCAACAATTCATTTTCTTCGTCTGCTGCGGGCTGCTGGCCTGTTACTAACGATAGTTCGTGTTTGGTTTTAATCAAACGCACGCCTCTTTCATCTGTCAGGGAAAACAAGATTTTCCAAGCTGCATCTTCGTTCACCAGGCCGCAGTCTGAGATGACTCCTTCGAGCGATCGCTTGACTAATTCTGCCTTGGGATTGTCGCCCAATTGCTGGTATTGTGCTAAACTCGTAATCCCTTCTTCTTGCAGTTGCGCTCCTACTACCTGCAATTCGATCGGTCGTACTTCTTGCAGTTCGTCTGCTAAATCTTTAACAAAGGCATCGATCAGTGACGGCTCTAAATAATATTCTGCCCGTTCTGTTAAGTGTCCGATCACGGCTCGCGCGTCTTTCATCGAAAAACTTCGCAGTTGGTAGCGAATACCTTTGTCGAGGATATTATTGTTAATAGCGTCGAGGTCTGGGAAGCGATCGCAATCCAGCAAATAATGTAAATAATCTTCGCGCAGACACAAAATTATCTTGACATAAGGCAGATTTAAAAACAATCGCAAAAAGTTATAAAAAAGTTGCCTTTGTGCCACGGAAGTCGAAACAAAGAAAAATTCTTCAAATTGATCGAAAATCAGCACGGTCAACAAATTATTTTCCGCATTTTCGCGCAACTGCTCTATAATGAAAGATGAGTTTTCCGATGGACGCTCTGGGACAACCGAGCAACTTTTTTTGTCGATTTCCTGTACCCCTTTGGCGATTAATTTCCTTTCTTCTTCGGCTTGTTTGTCGTACAGAGCGCAGTTCAAAGCCTTTTCTAATTCCATCAGCCAGTCGCTGTAAACTTTGACTACTACGGGCAAGGTATCGCGCGCGCCCGGAGTAATATTTTTCAAAGCCGGTACTAAGCCGGCGTTGACTAGAGAACTTTTTCCGACGCCGCTGGGCCCGTGAATAATAGTTAATTTATGGTCGTCCCTGCTAATTCTTTCTAGCAAGTTATTGATATCTTTTTGGCGGGAGTAAGCTGTCATGGAAGCTGCAATCGCCGCTTGATTTTGAGCTGAGGGGCTCGAAGGATTGACGGCTTGTCGCTGCTGTTGCAATTGGCTGGCTCCGATAAAAGCTCTAAATCCGTATTGATATTCGATCGATCGCTGGTTTTTCTTAATCCGAAAAGCTTTGAGATACTCTCCCTGCTCGAAATAAACCGCTTGCAGTTCGGTCAAAATATCAATATAAAGGCGGGGGTCGTACTTCGGCTCGCTTTGAGTTTGAGCCAACTCCAAAGAATGCACCGCCGCTTCCCACTGGCCTAGCTGCCGCAAACTTTGGGCCAACAGTAAAAGATACGAACTGCGATCGGATTTGGGATGTTGGATTTTAGATTTGGGCTCGTTACTAGACTCGCTAGTACCTACAAATTCTGGGTAATTTCCCTCAAACCCCAATCTCAAATCTTCTATCAACAATCTCAAATCGTTAGGGGTTTGATCCAAAATCGCCAAAGCCAATTCGGCTAGCTGGCGGGCTTGACTCCACCTCGACTGTTGCAGCGCAACTTCTGCCAAAAAGCCGTAATCTTGAGCTAGTTGGCTGGGAGTACCGTAGGTGAAGTGCAACTGCAAAGAATTTTCAGCTAATGCTTGCAACTCTCCCCAAGCTTTCAAGCGCTGCAGCACTTGTCCGAGGTGTGCTGTCACCTCAGCGACTAATTCGGGGCGCGAAGCCAGAGAAAAAGCGTTTCTAGATTGTTCTAGGCTAATCCAAGCTTGTTCCCAGTGGTGGCGGTTGGCTACCGGATTTCTGGCTGCTTGCAGGCGGTGACACAAAGCTATGTGAAACAGCACTATCCCTTCTCTCTCTAAAAATAAGATGTTGGGGACAGGATTCAATAAGGATGAGGGGAGGGTTTGTCGGTTTTCGGAATGTTCCCAGTTAGCGAGTTCCCAGTTGCCGGTTTGCTGCTGCCAAAATATTAAGCTTTCTTGGTAGTGAATCAACGCTGTTTCGGTTTGGTCGCTGACATAGTAATCTCGACCGAGAACGAATTGCAGGCTGGCTTTGAGGGGTGGTTCTAATTCTTGACCGCGATTTTGTAAGTCTCTTAAAGCTAATTCTAGTTCTCGGCGCGACAAAGAGCCGATCGCCAAATCGAGGGTATTGCCGGGACTCAAGGGCGAATAGGAGTGAACCTCTGATTTTCGCGTGTTTTGGGGCTGAGAGGTAAAGCTGAAAAAGCGTTCTCCGGGGCTGATTTTGCCCTCCACCCGTGCGCCTTGTTCCCAGTCGGTTTCGTCGCTGGCAAAAGTAGCGAGGGTGCTGGCGGTGCTGCCCAATTCTCGATCGAGTTCGCCTACTTTAAATATCGTATCGGCTCGCGCAGTCAGGAAATGAATTAATTCATCAACGGCCAGTTCAAATTTAATTGTGGCGGCGGCCCAACTTTTGAAATCCGGGGCGAGACGAATCATTTTGGTAACAATGTCATCTGTTACCCACAGGATCACCGGACAGGTAAAGTTTTTGCGAAATTCGTCTCGCACTTGATTGGTAGAGGCCATCAGTTCGTCGATCGCCACGACTGTTTCTAAACCGAATACCATCAAGGCCGAGGCGGAACCAACAGCCGAAGACCCGCTTGGTAACGTGTTAGCCACCAGATTAGTGTAGAGGGTTTTGACGGATGCTGGCAGGACAATATCTTGAATTGGAACTGGGCACATTTCTCGCAGCCGCTGCGCCCAGCGCTGCCGCAACTGTTCGTAGTTGCAGCGCACCAAAATTAGCGAAAATTGCTGCTGAGACATGGCGATGGATCTTACCAGAGTTTTGAGCGATCGCTCGTTGTAGCTGGCAGTTTGTTGTAGTTTAAGCAGATCGGTCATGCGTGCACCCCTGTTGAAGAAATCAATTACCTAACGATCGCCGATCGTGACTGAAACCGTATCTACTTAGAGATGCTCGTTCCTGTCTGGCGCCTTATATATGTAGTAATACGTAGTTTGTCGTACTGCTTTTATGAAAATTTACACATTCTTTATGTTGAATCTAAACACATCATACCTCTGTATCTCCGAGAATGCGAAACTTGACAGTAAAAATTCAAGTTAGCTTAATTTGATTTTTCTCGGTTACAGATAAACTACTATCTACCGTAAATATCCACCCTCAGTTTATGAGCAAGACCGGCAACTAGCTATTAGCAAACAACCTTACTCCATGTGTAGCACGAATTCAGAAATAAAAGCTATAAAAATTGTAATCCGCAATGGGATTAGTTGGAACTAAGAGCAACAGGTAAAAATAGATATAGCCTTTCTGTGTTCTGGTATGAGGTACTATCCGGCATAGGGCTATGGGCATAGGGCTATGGGAGTGAGAACTGCTATATAGCACTTCTCATACCATTTTTCTAAAGATTTGCTAGAGATAAAGAATGTAATATCCAAGACCATCCTGTGAGAAAACCAATGACATTATTTGTTAAAGATGATAAAATTTCCTGAACTTTTGCGCGGAGTTCGTCAAGATTACTAAAGACTAACTTTCGCTTAAAATTCTTTGATGTATTCCCACACTCTTTCTGTTGGATTTACTTCAGGGCAATGAGGAGGCTGAAATAGTAAAATAATATTGTCTGGCAATTCAAATCTGCTTAAAAGATGACCGGGAACATTATCGACTTGAATGATATGCAATCTGGATATTGAAGCAATAATTGTTCCAAATATGCTTAAAAACAAACTTTATCTAAATGGGAGAACTCCTAAAAAAAACTCTTTCAGTAGATGGGACAAGGCTCCGTCAAGCAAAAAAAAATTAAATTTTTATTAATGCTTCCTAGGGTTTTACACCCATAATATTAGCCTTTTTTTCTGACTTGTATGTAGTCCTAATCTAGTTTAATCACTACGTCCAAATAGAAATGTTTTGTATTATTTTACTTGGTCAGAAGCTTTTGCCAGCAGTGCTTTGAATTGATAATACAGTTGTTTTTATATTCATGGGCTGCGGTTATTTTTGATTAAAGGCTGCGAAAATTGGGGATTTTAAATTTACTTTTTAACTCCATCTCGATCGAGGAGTATACAGATCGAGAACTACTAGGTATCTCCTTGATTAACCAGAGCCAGAGATGAACTTATTAATAAGTGGAGAATTCTTCGGAGCGTCTCAATTTTTATTGTACTGAAGCCACTACTTCAACTGAAAGCTTCTTGAATCTGCCAAAAATCGGCAGATTTTTTAACAAGTTTTCCAGACCCCCCCTCTTTATATTGAAAGAGCCAGCGATGAATTATGGTTTCACTTTTACCCAAAATTTACGAAACTTCTCGGACTGTTTCTACTTGTTTTGATTGAAATAAATAAATAAAGCATTTGAACTTTATTATAGGCTAAAATTCTTTTTTGTTGTTTCCTAATCTTTAGCAATACTTCTACAGATTCGGCAATCTTTATATGATGACGACCAGACATTTTAATGTTCTCCTTTACTTTTCATAGAAGTCTATCATAACTTTATAAAAATGGTATCACTCTCAATGAGGTATCAATCCCTCAATCCCTCAATCCCTCAATCTAAAACTTGTAGTGAGCGAAGCCGAAGTATCTAAAATCTCAACCTCACCTTTTTGAGAAAGGCTATATAGGGGGTCTGGCCTTGCAGATATGAGAGTAGAGATTGGAGAAAGTCCTTGGTGGTGGTAATTTTTTTTGTATCGTCAAAGTCGCGACGTGCACCCAGCAATCAACAAAAATTAGCCAGTGGCAAAAACCGCTGACTGGATGCTTTATTCGATTGCAAAAGTTGGGAGTTTTGAACGGTGAACGCTCAGTTAACAACTTGATAGATCCCAGGCAGGGGAGGGCTTGGAGATTTGGGAAGCAATCTCCAAAATCCTAACTATTTTTGGCGATCGCGCTCCTGCCATTCTTGATATTTTCTGGTTTCTGCTAAAGCTGGATTGATGCCAAACCACCGACCTTCTAAATCGCGGTATTCAAAGACAAACATACTTCGCAACAAGATTTGAGATTCTTCTTCGCCGGTTACACTTTGTCGGTTGACAACTTGAAACAGTAATTCCCATTCTGTGTCATTAATAGCTCCGAGAAGATCGTCGCGATATTCTTGAATGACGCCTTCGAGACATTCGCGAGAGAAGGGGGGGTCTTCGTGCTGCAAACAGCTATACAAAAGCATCAGTAGATTGCGAACGTGACCGCCGCTAATCCTGCAGAGCCGGTCTAAAGTTTCGGGACAATCAAAGACTTTGGAAATTAAATCAATGCGTTGAGCGGGATCGACGGTGGGGAAAGCTCTAGCTAAGACTAACTGTCGCAGCAGTGCCATTCCTTCCTTGTGGTCGTCGCCCGATCGCCGGAGCACCGGTACCATCGGCATTACCTTGGGTTTGACTCCAAATCGACTGGCGAGGCGGCCGAAGTCGTTGGAAAAAATCAAAGTCAGGGGAATGGTATAGACGACGTGGCAATTGAGTTTTTTCAACTGTTCGCCGCGGTCTAAAAAGAGGTATTCTGGCTGGCTGCGTCCGCTGGGTTTGAGGGAGGGGTCGAGGCGATCGAGGTTGTCAACGATGACTGCGAGTCCTTTTTTGCCTTTGTGTTTGAGTTCGGCATTTGCTCTGTCCAGGAGTTCTTCGTTGATCGACTGCAAGATGCTGTTGGTGCGGGGTTCGAGATATTGTCTGAGTTGCGATCGCAGTTTGGGAGAGTCTTTAGTTTTAGCAGTAACTCTAGCAATGCCTACAGATAACTCGGCTTCTGCTGACAAATCGATCGGAGTCTGCAAAAATTCTGCCACTTCTGCAAACAAATTAGAAAAATAGCTCGGTCTGAGTTTGATTTTGGCCGCTTCCATAGTTTCGCTGACTTGGCGCGCAATGCTCAGCAAAATATCGCTGATATCTACATCCCCCATGTCTAAGTCTTGGGAAGACTCGAAGTAGACAACGCAAAAACCCTCTTGTTCGAGTTCAGCTTTGAGTCGAAACAATTCGGTAGATTTGCCGCAGCCAATATGTCCTGTAAATAGCTGACAGGTTGGCTCGTCGGGGGAGATCCGGGTAATTGTTCGCTGTAAAGATTCAATGATTTTGCCACCGCGCACGGAACCAAAATCAATGTAGTATTGATAGTCTCCAGGGTCTCCCGCGACGAGGGTCTTGCTCGGGTTGCAGGCTTTATAAAATCTGTCTAATTCGAGTGCGATCACAATTCAAGCCGACTAAAAGTGATAAAAGTTAATCGAAAGTCTAAACTTTCTTGCCTTGAGTTTAGTTTGATTTGTCACCTTTTGCCCTGTGGGGTAATGCCCTAAATACCCAAACAACCTCTATCTGCTAATCAACATGGCGGCGCGGGAATTGGGAATTTTTAATTAAGCAATTTTAATTACCTAGCTGGATAAGTGATTTTACGGAGATTGGCACTCCTTCTGGGTAATTTTGCGGGGATCTGATTAAATGGTAGGGGAGAAAGGGTCTGCAGTGCGCGAGATTAAACAGTTTTGAATTTGTGCTAATCCTTAATTACTAAATTGTCAAGAGGTAGATGGCTAATTTTGGAGCGGTTTCTCAAACAGAGTTAGGGCGCCGGCGCCAAGAGTTGCGGCGTCTCCGTCGCGATCGAGCGGTGGCTTTGGTGTGGCAAACCTTGGCTGCGAGCTCAATGGCCTCATTTTTGTTGTGGTGGATGGCGCAGCCAACTTGGTTAATTGCCCGATCGGAACAAGTGAATGTGGAGGGCAATCAGTGGCTCTCAGACAAGGCGGTGCGCTCTTTGGTGCCGCTTTCTTACCCGCAGTCGCTGTGGGGGATTCAACCGCAGGCGCTGGCCGAAAAGATGGAGTTAACAGGCCCTATAGCCAAAGCAAAGGTGACTCGTAACTTGTTTCCGCCTTCTTTGACTGTGGAAGTGGCAGAAAGGCTGCCGGTGGCGGTGGCGCAGCCGACGGCGATGTTGAGATCCAAAAGCGACAAGGAAAAAGTGGGATGGCTGGACGCTCGCGGAGGTTGGATGCCGTTGGAGAGCTATACTGCAGCGGCGCGATCGCACAATAGTTCGATCGAACCGGGCAGCGATCGAGTCCGGGGGCCCCAGCATTCTTTGCCAACTTTAAAAGTCATCGGGCCTTTGGAAAAGTATCGCGCCTCTTGGCCGAAGTTTTACCAAGGACTAAGCGGCTTGACTGTGAAAGTTTTTGAGATAGATTGGCAAGACCCCAGCAACTTGATCTTGAAAACAGAGATCGGTACCGTACACTTAGGGCCGTACAGTTCCTCCTTGACAGGCACTCAACTGAAAGTTTTAGACCGAATGCGACAATTGCCAAAACAGCTAGATTCGAGCAAAATAGCCTACATTGACTTAAAAAATCCAGCAGCGCCGATCGTCCACTTGCCAGAACCCCCCCCTAGTTTGGAGAGTGCAAGTCCCCCACCAACTCGCGGTCAGAATTGATTTTCTGTCAACAGAAGGTAGAAACTATCTGTCATCCGGCAGAATTTTTACCGCTCTGGATAGATACGCAGGGCTTGACATAGGGACAATTGTTTGATACGGCTCCTTTAGGCAAAAAAATCCTGCTTTTTTTCCCTCAAGAAGCGTCTCCGGCTAGTATCGATTTTTTGTTCGTCTGCAAAGCCCTACAAATGCCGAAGGCACGAGCGCCGGAATGGGGCAGGGGCGAGGTACGGGCGATCGACACTCCGTAAAATCCGAGATTGCTAACATTCAGCCTCGAACTGTGTTAGTTTTTCGGCAACTTTAGCCTATAGTTGATGTGAATTGGCGTTTAGTTAAGTTAAAAAGCTGTAATCTACTATCCCCGACTCTAATGAAGCTTAATAATAGACAGGGGTCTGACCAAGACAGTCCCCCTTCGGAAGAAGTGAAAAATTTTCCGGTGGCCCTCGATTCCGCCAATCCGTTTAGACGCAAGTCTGGTTATGTAAATGTAGATAGTATTGATATCGATCCTATGGTGAATCCCAAAGACATAATGCCCAGCAGTGCCGCGAGAATCAAAGTAATTGGTGTCGGCGGGGGTGGTGGCAACGCCGTTAACCGGATGATTGCTAGCGAGATTTCTGGGGTCGAGTTTTGGTGCGTGAATACCGATTCCCAAGCCCTGGTGCTGTCAAATGCTCCCAAACGCTTGCAAGTCGGACAGAAGCTGACGCGCGGCTTGGGTGCTGGAGGCAATCCGGCGATCGGACAAAAAGCAGCAGAAGAATCTCGCGACGAAGTTGCTAATGCTTTGAATCACGCGGATTTGGTGTTTATCACAGCCGGCATGGGCGGCGGTACGGGCACGGGTGCGGCTCCGATTGTCGCTGAAGTAGCCAAGGAAATGGGCGCGTTGACTGTGGGCATAGTTACGCGGCCTTTTACGTTTGAGGGACGGCGGCGCACCAGCCAAGCCGAGGAAGGGATTGCAGCTTTGCAAACCCGGGTGGATACATTGATCGTGATTCCTAACGACAAGCTGCTATCGGTGATTTCGGAACAAATGCCGGTGCAAGAAGCTTTTCGAGTTGCTGACGATATCCTGCGCCAAGGGGTTCAGGGTATTTCTGACATTATTACGATTCCCGGTTTGGTGAACGTTGACTTTGCTGACGTGCGGGCTGTAATGGCGGATGCGGGTTCGGCGTTGATGGGCATTGGGGTGGGTTCGGGCAAGTCGCGGGCTAGGGAGGCTGCGATGCAGGCTATTTCTTCGCCGCTGCTGGAAGCTTCGTCTATTGAGGGCGCTAGAGGTGTGGTGTTTAACATCACTGGCGGTACTGACATGACTCTGCATGAGGTGAATGCAGCGGCTGAGACGATTTACGAAGTTGTCGATCCGAATGCGAATATTATTTTTGGAGCGGTGATTGACGAGCGGCTTCAGGGAGAAATTAAGATTACCGTGATCGCTACTGGTTTTTCGGGAGAAGTTCCGCCTCCTCCCGTTCCGGGGCGCACTCAAAATGTGAATGCTCCTTGGCGCGCTGCAACAGTGCCGGTGACTCCTGCTCAACAGACGCAGGATACGAAAATTAAACCGCAAGATTTGGGATTAGATATTCCTGAGTTTTTGCGTAACCGTCGCCCACCCAAATAATTTTAGATTTTGGATTTTAGATTTGGGATTTGGGATGGGAATTTGGGATTTGGGATAAATCAAAAATCTCCAATCAAAAAAATCTAAAATCTACAATCTATTGAGATTGTGGATTTGGAATAAATCAAAAATCTAAAATCCAAAAAAATCTAAAATCTAAAATCTAAAATCTAAAATATCTAGGGTTTGTCCGGGTTCTGGTTCGAGGAGTTGGGTGGAGAGTTCGGATTTTGCAAGTAAATCGCGAAATTCGGGGATGCTGCCGATCGATCGCACTAACATTGGTAAAATACCGGTGGCTCGGATATCTCCTGCTGTTGTCGGTAAGAAAAACTTCGGTTTGAGAGTTTCGGCGAGTTTGAGGGCTTCTTTGGGGCCGATGATGACTTGTCCGAGGAATGGGAAGATTTGACCGATGACTGGGGCGATGGCTACGTCTACCGTGTCTATTTTCTGTTTGACTTTTTCTAAGGGGGGTAAGTGCGGTTCGTAATAAAGTGTCTCGCCGCTGTTTAAATCTTTTAACAAATAGCCGTTTTCTTCTTGTCCGGGCTGGATTTCGGCTCCGGGTACGGCGATTATTTGTAATAATTCTTTAAATTTAAACTCTTGCCAATTGGCTAAAGATGTGATATTGGTGTAGCCCAAACTGCTGAGGACTTTGGCGGCGGTGGGGGAGGCGATGGCGGGAATGGTGCGATCGAGCTTGGAGAGTGTTGGTCTGTGACAGTGGTCGTCTAAGCCTTGGGAAATGAGGATAAGGTCGATCGGCGGTAAGGTGTCGGGCGTGAAGGCGACGGGGGTGTTGTGGTAGGCGGTGAACAGCCAGGGTTGACCGTAAAATACCAGGGGATCGATTAGCCACGGATCGACGAGGATGGTTTGGCCGGCGATGTGGAAAATCCAGGAGTTGAGGTCGATTCGGGTGAGTTTCATAGTTGTTTGCAATAATTCTTTACATTTAGTTTAATCATAGCTTATGCCAAGATAGCCGCCGAATGGAATTCGGGTCTACACAAACAAAGTCCGCCTTCGCGGACTGGAAGATTGCGAAGAATAACTACGCCAGAGGAATGTTATATTCAGAATAATTGAATCATTAACAATGCAAGCTGGAACATGGAAATTAACCTGAATCCGCTCGAATTTATAACGCTCAAAGTACAACAAACTGTTGCCGAAATCCAAAATTTAGATAACGAAATATCAGGTAAAGTTCAAGAAAGTGCAACTGCTGTAACGGCGTGGGTACAATCAGCACCAAGTTCAATTGTTAGTGCTGGGACGATCGCCGCTCAAGAAGCTTTCAAAGTCTCGCACAACATCCGTTTTGAAAATCTGCCCAAAAATCTGCAAGTCAAATTTGCTAGGGCGGGCGTGCGTGACGGAATGCGAAATGTTCTAGAAACCGCAAAAGTATTTGAATCCATCCCCGCCCAAATTCGCGCCAGAGGCCCGGAAGCAATTCGCGACTTTTGTCTAGATAAAGATTGGAGTCACATTCAAGCCCGCGTCAATGGAGGGGGAAACGAAGCTGCTAACGGGATTTTTGAATATTTTTGGGTGAATCGCGCTCGCGGTGGTAAAGACATGACGGCGGAAGAATTAGCAACCGCTAAGCAAGTTTTAGAGGCTGCTGCTTTTAAGGCGGCGGTTGCCGAAATCGTTGGGGCAGTAGCAAAAGGGGCGATCGCAGCAGCAGTAATTGAATTAGTATTTTCGATCTTAGAAAACTCGCTGTTGTGTGTTGAAGGCAAAATTACTCAGTCCCAATTAATCGAACAAGTGGCTGCAGATACTGCTAAAGCTGGTATTGCTGGCGGTGCAATTACGGGGATTTTGTTAGCGCTTTGCATGATATTTCCTCCCATTGCAGGAGTTTTAGGCGCTGCTGCGGTGCCGTTGGCAGTTGCTGGTATTGGTTTTATGGGAATTCGTGCTTGGGAAATTTTTTGTCATGGCGATCGCCTATTTGGGATAACTGAACAAGCACAAAAAATTCTGGGATTGACTGAAGCGGTAATTGAATAAAACCGTAACAATAAAATCTGATTTAAGATTTCTATGGGTTGTTAATTTTTGAGATAATTATGCCGGCAATCAAGAAATCAAAAATACCAGTTGCAATGACGATCGCCGGTTCAGACAGCGGCGGCGGTGCCGGGATTCAGGCGGATTTGCGGACTTTTGCGTTTCACTGCGTCCACGGTACGAGTGCCCTGACTTGCGTGACGGCTCAAAATACCTTGGGAGTGATGCGGGTGGACGCGATGGCTGCGGAGGCTGTGGCGGCTCAAATTGAGGCGGTGGTTGGGGATATTGGGGTGGATGCTGTGAAGACTGGGATGCTGCTGAATCGGGAGATTATGGCGGTGGTGGCTTCGCAGGTGGAGAGTTTGAAGATGGGGAATTTGGTTGTCGATCCGGTGATGGTTTCTCGATCGGGCGATCGACTCATTGACGATGGGGCGATCGCATTTTTGCGGGATAATTTGATTCCTTTGGCAACTTTGGTGACTCCGAATCGGTTTGAAGCCCAGATTTTGAGCGGTTTACAGATTGTTTCTCTAGATGATATGAAAGCGGCGGCGCAAGAGATTTATCGATCGGGCGCAAAAGCTGTTTTAGTCAAAGGCGGCGGGATGGCTGGAGATTTGCGCGGGATTGACGTTTGGTTTGACGGTATGCAGTTAGAAGTGTTGAAAACTGAGAATGTTGAGACTGGAAATACCCACGGGACTGGTTGCACCTTGAGTGCTGCGATCTGCGCTAATTTAGCATTAGGTAAAGATTTATTTACCTCAGTAACATTGGCTAAAAATTATGTTACCAATGCTCTGAAATATGCTTTAGATATTGGGGAAGGACAAGGGCCAGTAGGGCATTTCTTCCCGCTTTTACTCAAGTAAGAAGTTATTGGTTATTGGTTATTGGTTATTGGTTATTGGTTATTGGTTATTGGTTATTTGTTATTGGTTATTGGTTATTTGTTACTTGTTTGGGGCTGCTTAACAGTCAACAGTCAACAGTCAACAGTCAACAGTCAACAATCAACAATCAACAGTCAACAGTCAACAGTCAACAATCAACAATCAACAGTCAACAGTCAACAGTCAACAGTCAACAGTCAACAATCAACAGTCAACAGTCAACAGTCAACCGAGAGTTAACTTCTTAATTTTTCAGGCGAAAGAGCGATCGCCACCAAATCTTCAATTTTCTTAAGATTCGGATCGCCAGCTAAATAACCAATACCTCGATGCAAGTGCAGGCGAAATTGTTTGGCTAGAGTTTCCTTTTCCGTGCCCAAATTATCTTGGTAACACCGCTGCTTGAGGGCAATTATCAGGACATCCGCCATGTCGCCGCCAAAAACATCCCAGCTTAGTTCGACATTGCTGTCGCTCTTAATTGGCACTGGGGATGGTATGCTGGGCTCGGCGAGCGATCGGCAAAACCCCCACCTGCACAGCACGTTCCAGCGATCGATTTTAGTCGATCGTTTGAGTTTTGACAGTTGGTCTTTGGCTGTTTGAGATAAAAGGATGCGATCGACTGGTGGTTCCATAGGTTGAGAGTGTTTTGATATTTTGTAAAGAGTGTTAATATCTAGGAAGCTCAGCCTCTCAAATTACCTTTTTTGACAGAGTTGAAGAACTAAAAGTAACAATTTTTTACACGGCGCGGACTTGATATATTCAGCGTTTTTTGGTATTCTAATTGTAATAGGATATATCCTAATATAATGGGATGGTTGCAAAAATAAAATTTTCGCAACCATCCCATTATGATATATATAGTACCGCAACTCCCAGGCAAAAGTCAAGGGGGTTGCGGAAAATTTTGGCGCGATTTTTTAGTCCCAAAAATAGCCGGGTTCGACGGTGGTTTGGCGTTTAGCCGAGTCGTAGTTGAGGAGGTAGCTGCGGGCGATCGCCTCTAATTCTTGCAGCTTATCATATTCTACTTTGCGAATCTCCGTGTCCGTAGAAAGCAGGATTACTTGGTGGCTGGCTGAGGGAAAATACCGTTCGACTAGGTTGTTTCTGTGGGATGAGTCGAGGCGGCCCAGGGGAGTGTCGATCGCGACTGGTAACTGTCTCCCGGATACTCTGGCTAATCCCCACAAAAAGGCGATCGCCAATAATTGTTTTTCACCGGCAGAAAGTCGGTGTTTCGGTACAGGTTTACCTTCTGGATCGTAAATCGAAAGGCTAAATGTGTCAGTGTCGATCGCAACTCTGTGCACCAAGTCGGTTTTGTGCAAGAGGTAGCGAAAACAGTCGGTAATTTCTATTTCGAGTTTGTTGAGTTTTTTGAGGGTGAGTTTTTCTTTAAATAGTTTGAGGGTAGCTTGGGCTTTGGCGATCGAACCGATGACGTGTTGGCTGTTTCTGATGGTGATGTATTCGCTGCTGTAGCTTTCTAGTTCTTTCTGGGTTTTCTCTAATTCTTTGTTTAATTCCGCGATGCGGTTGTTAGTTGATTCGTAGGCGGCGGCTGCAATTGCAACTGATTTTTGGGCATTCCTCACCTCTGCTTCTAGTTTCTCGTAGGCTTCGGGGGAGGCGGCGGCGGCGATTTGTCTGTCGGTGAAGTCGATTTCGGTTTCAATGTTTTTGATTTCAGCTATTTTTTCGGCGGCTAGGGTTTGCTGGGCTTGGATTTGGTAGCTTAGCAGGTTTTCTAGTTGCTGGATGCTGTTGTTGTCGGCGTTCAGCCAGGGCGGGCTGTCTGGGGCTGCTTGCTGTTCGAGTTCTCGGTTTTCTTGGCGGATGAAGTCTTGTATTCGATCTAGCTGTTGGGGATTTAATGAGATTTCGGCGATGTAGTTCAGGAGGCGATCGCTTCTTTGTTGGATAACATTTTGGGCAATTTGTGCTTGCTGTTGGCTGGCTTCGGTTTCTGCTTGGGTTTTGGCTGCAGTTAACAGGGGCGAAATTAGGGCTAGTGGTAGCGTATTTGATGCCAATTCCATCATGGCTTTGCGGGTTGTTTCTGCCCGGTATGTGTAGTCGTTTAGCTGTTGGTCTAGTTTACTGCGATCGGCTGCAATTTTCCCACCTTGATAAATAAATTTCTCAGATGCTTGTTTCTGGTTTGTTTCAGCTTTATCTAATTCGTTTTTTAAGCTAGCTTGTTTTTCTTTAACTAAGTCTATTTCAGCAGTAATTGTCTGAAAAGTTTGTTCAATTTTTTCTAAAGCGGCTAAATCTTTTTTGCCAGCAATTTCTTTGCGCTTGCGACTGGCTAATATTTCTAAATCGACGGCGAGGCGTTCTGCTAATTCTAAGCCTAACAAAGATTTAATCGCCCCGATCACAAATTCCGGCGGTGTTTCGAGTTCTGCGAGTTCTTTTACTTGTTCGCCGTCAAACAAAAATAGATTGGATATACCGACTGGTAAAAGAGTTTCGATGTACTCGTCCCAGGTGTTGGTAATGGCTTTGTCCGACCACCAATCGTTTACTACTTCGCTGTATATGAGAATACTGAGGCTATCTTTAATATCTAGTTTTTTCCAATATCTAACGATTTTAAATTGAGTTAATTTATCGTCTTGTACTTGTTCAAAAATTAATTCTACGCGGGTATCTTCTAATGCAGGAGTGTGGCGGTTGATGGATTGATTGAGGAAGTCGCTGTAGCTTAAGTTACCTCTGGTGGAACATTGGGCGCGGCCGCCGTAGAGGGCGAGGCGAATGGCGTCTAGAAGGGTGGTTTTGCCGCCTCCGTTCATGCCGCCAAATAGGATGACTGGGGAAGGATTTCCGTCTTTTTCGGGGCGGAGATTGATGGTTTGGGTGCCTGTGTAGGGGCCGAAGTTTTTGAGGACGAGTTCGAGGAATTGCATTGTAGATGTTGTTGAGATGGATGAGTGTTTGTAAGCGCGATCGATTTGTCCGACAGTCGGAGAGTCCGACAGGGATTGAAATCCCCGGCGGACTGCGGGTAAGCCCGATCGCCCGATCGACATTATTCGACCTAATCTTTGCTATTTCCCTCTTCTGAATTTGGGGTTGAATATTTAAGATCCGCCCAAGACAATTGCCTGCCTTCACTGCTGTTGCTTTCGAGTTCTTGTTTGAGTTTGGCAATATCTGCCGTATCATTTTTGGCAGAAGTGTTGGTTTGGGCGATCGCACTTTTGACTTGCTGAATGTTCTCAGTCGGATTTGCTTTAACAGCTTCCACCGCTGTTTTTAAGTTGCGTTGATAGTGGGCGTTACCAATAGCTTCATCCTGCGATCGCGAACTGGTTTCAAAACACTTGTCCAAATCGGCATAAATGCCTGTACGGCGGGGTTTTGTGTAGTATTGGCGTTCTGTGTCGAGGAGTTTAGCCATCAATTCCAGGTGCATTTTGTCATCGCTGCAAATTTCTTCAATCGCAGTCCATTCGTCGCTACCTAGGAGTTTTCTTTCGGCGGCGGGGCGGGAATCTTCAAAGGGTTCCCCCGTGACTTCTTCGTAAATCCGGGGCAAACTGTCGTCAAATTCGTGCTTTTGTTCCAACCAAATGCGGCGGATTTCGCTAAGTTCTTCCGGGGTAATTAAGGTGATGTCGCGCATTTCTTCGGGTGCGGTTTTGCGGATGTGGGTTTGTGCTTCCAAGACTCGTCTCAGCCAGTGTTCCCGCCAGAATTTAGTGTACGGGCCGGGGATGGGTTCGACGGAGGTTTTGTCGTCGCCCATGTTGCGTTCAAACAGTTCTACTCTACCGTAGATGCGTCGGAAGTCTCTTTTTGGGTGATCGTCTTTTATATCTAATTCGTTGCGAATATCGAGGAGTGGCTGCATCCATTCTTTTTCCTCATCGTTTTGAATCATTGCCTCCATTGATTTATCTTGGCTTACCATCGTACAAACCCAGCAGCCAAAGCGAGAATTTCCACAACTTGGAGTAGAAGTATCAACAACTAAAGGACATTCATTGTCTGCTGTTGCACCTCGATACATAGTTAGCAAATCTTTATTGTTATTTCCCCAAGGATTATCCCACTGCATCAAGTAAAGCCAAACTTCATCTGTTCGCCAGTCTTCAATGGGAAGGTAAATATAAGAGTTAGGGCGAGTGGGATTAGCATTAAGGCGTTCGCTTACCCGCCACTCCCTATGTTTAGCCATATTTGCGGCGCGTTTAACACTTTCAGCTTTGCGGGTACCTAGAACAAGAATCACCTCGCCGCTAGTTCTAATTATTTCACGAATAAAAGAACCGGTTGGTTGTATCTTTAATCGTTCCGTACACCATCTAAATCGGTTTCTAGGTGCTGGGTATCCTTTACCTATTAAGCACGCCCAAAAGGTATCTTGAACGGCTGGATAAGTTAAATGAGTTTCTATTGGCATTCCCTGTTCTTGGGCTGCCACTTTCATCCGTTTTAGAGAATTATGTACTCCAGCAGATACTATAGGGTTTTCTACCAATGTATCATTCGTAAGAACATGAATTTTTTTATGCCGTTTCTCAATTGGTAACTCAGCAATCGCATACCAGATAAGCTGTAAGACTGCCGAACTATCTTTGCCACCACTCCAACCGATTACAAGTGGGAGTTCATCTTGACAATAAAGCTCTTGAATTTCCTTTTTTAAGATTTCTATGTCTGCAATTAAATCGCCAATATTGCGGGGCGGAAATAGTGACATTTGTTGTAAATCATTCATTTTTTAGAGCTCCCTTTAGCTTTTAGAGTAAACACATTTTTACGATGCCACTGAATTGCATCTATTCTTGGATAATATTGCTCTGAACTTGGCAAAAGAATAAGTTCTCCGTGAAACTCTTGTATTAATCTAGAGTGTGGTGATTCCTCTTCTAAATCACTAGCAACTAGAATTTGATAACGGTCGTCAAGAGCAAACCATCCTCGATCGAATGCCCAATGATGATTTTTACACAATGAGAGTCCATTATCTACTTTATTATCATAAAACTCGGAGAAGGGCTTGATGTGTGCGCCATCTACAATACTTTGACTGAGTGAACGTGTGACTTTCAATCGACAAAAAGCACATCGGTAATTATACAAATGCACGACAGATTTACGAAAAATAGCCTCTCTAACCACAGATTGTTTAAAATACACCTTGGGTTGTCTGTGTGTATTACTAGATTCAATAGTATCTAATTCATCCAATGTTGAATTTTGAAAAGACTGGTTAATATTTAAAATATCTTCAATTTGTTTATTTGTAGATGAAAACCAGACCGAAAGCAGTTCATCTATTAATTCTTTTCTGGCATTACTATCTTGTAATAAATTAAATAGTTCCTCGTCCAGTTTGGCACTGTCAACATTTCTTTTTAAGGTGGTGATTGATTGAGCACGCTTTCCTTCGTATCCTTGGTTAAATTTAACGTACCAAAATGGAGGCTTTTTATTGTTTAAATGAAAAAACGCAATAGAAAAACTCACCTCCTCGGAAGAATTAGGACTCAGCACAGACAAGTATTTGTTAAAAGTGTTAGTTAATTCATCAGAAATCGTAATCTTGTTCTCCTCAATCAAACCTTGTGCAATTAAATCAATTACAGACATTAGTAGTATAGGCTGATATAGAGCCTCGACTCTTTTTGTATACTTGTCTACTTGGCCTACTTTAATCTGAGAAAAACAACTGCGATAGTACGCTAGATTTTTATTTTCGGACTCTTCTCCTGCAGTCATTTTTTCCTCCCACTATGATTAAATATAATCAGAGCTAAAATTTTACACTCTTTTTAACAAAAAGTTAAGAACCGCAAACTAAAACCATAACGCAGAAACTAGAGAAGTTAAGCAGTGTCAGCAGAATCACAAGTAATTTTCCAGCCTAAACCGTAGATAATTATATCACTTTCTGGCTGCATCTGCGGTTTCCAAACCCAACCGATTTTTCAAATAATCAGTCATCCAACTAACACTAGCCCTCGACTTAGAAATTCCCCCTTTCAACAAAATTCCTCCCTCCCAATCAGGATTAGAAATCGACCAATCAACCTGCAGCAAAAGGCTCAAACGTTCCTCCCAACTCTCAGGAAAAACCGACAACAAAGCGGCCCCAACTTCCCCCAAACTCTCCAACACCACACTGTGACAGTGCACGCAATTCCGGCGCATTTCCCCCGCCGCAACTTGCTTTTGCAGAACTAACTGCCAATCGGGCATAAAACTGCTAACTGCATTCCAATAATTAACCGCCTGTTGTATTTGTTGAGCAAGTTCTTCCTCTTTTTTCTGTTTTGTAGTGCCAGAATGAGAGGGTTTTGTTTGTTTGCTGCTGTGAATGTTGGACAGCAAAGCCATGATAGCACGATCGATCGCACTTAGCGCAAACAATTTGGGCGATCGCCCGTTCAAACTCCCCTTCTCCATCTCCGTCAAACACCGGAACACATCAACCTGCTTAACAACCGATTTTACAACCAAAGCGCGATCGCCCCGGTGATTAAAAAGTACCCTTAGCGACGACTCCAAAGGAACTTGAAAATTGTTCAAATCGGAAAACTTTTGCTGCGAATTTTCCAACCCAATATCCAGAAACAAAATCAGCGCCACAGTCTCGTATCCCAACTGCGGATTTTCCTGCAAAGCCATCTCAAAAGCCGCCCTGCGATGCTGTCCGTCATTAATAGTAAATTTAGCATCCATCGGCACTCGCAAGCGACCGATTTTGCGTTCCTCCGCCTCATTTCCCACAGCTTCAAAAGTAATATCCGCATCGATCGAAGCGGCGATCGCCCCACAAGTATAATTCCCAGAATTATTGACCAAATAATCAGCAATTTCGGGAATTCTAGCCCAGTTAAGCGCCCGTTTCGCCCGCAAAAACGGCGGCAATTCTTCAGAATCTAAAGGAAACAACTTCGGCAAAAAACGCACCGGACACATCGACACGTAATATTCGCGGCCCGCTTGAATGCCCCGAATTACCGGCAAAATGTATTCAAAGGAAGGAGTGGACATATTTTAGAATTGGGAATTGGGCATCGGGCATCGGGCATCGGGCATCGGGCATCGGGCACCGGGCATCGGGAATTAACATTTATTGACTTTTGGTCTGGCTTGTGGTATTTGTCCGGGCTGTAGCAAGATAAGTCAAGTATTTCACAAAACTTTTTAAAAAACAAGATTTGACATCAATTTTAACCCATGATATTTTTGAAAAAATAGCGTAATTATATAAAAACTGCGAATGAATACCAACCCAGCGGCTGACCTCGCTAACCAATTTTTGGAAAAAGAACATCGCGAAAGGCAGGAAATCGCACTGTTATTAGATAATTATTTAGGAAAAGACGATCGCATTTTCGTACAAAAAACCCACATGGGAAACACCGAAGCCTACATCGGTTCAGTCACCCTAGAATGGTTAGATTCCCGCGTCCGTTTCGCCTCACAAATGCCGCTTTTCCGACAAAAATTTGACCTCAAAACTAACAACATTGTCCGCGACGACGAAACCATTGACGAAATTATCCAGCGCCCCTTGGATTGGTCGCGCCAAGCCCCACTAACTCAATATTTAGCAGCCCGAAAATCCCACAAATTCCCCGCAGTTTTAGTAGTCGTCAGCCCCCCTTGGGTAGACAACCCTCTAGCAGAAGAATGGGATAAAAACGGCGTAGCAACCAAATCGGCCGCTGAATTCACATCCTTTGATAAAAACGAGAATTTAGGGCTATTGAATATATCTAAAAATATTTCTGTTTTTGCCTTAGACGGCCAGCACCGGCTGATGGGAATTCAAGGTTTAATGAGTTTAATTAAAACCGGAATCCTGCAAAGATACAACAAAAATAAAAAACCTGTCGGCGCTGCAATTACTCTCGAAGATTTAGCCCAAGAGTATCAAATTGACCCCGACGAAGTACACAAATTAGCTTACGAAAAAATCGGGATTGAGTTTATCCCGGCGGCTGTGGCTGGGGAAACCCGACAGCAAGCACAACGGCGCGTGCGATCGATCTTTGTGCACGTTAACCTCATGGCGGTAACGCTGAGTCAGGGCCAGCTAGCATTATTAAACGAAGACAACGGATTTGCAATTTGCGCCCGCAAAATTGCCGTCACCCATCCTTTATTAAAAGAGCAAGATAACAGAAATCCCCGCGTCAATTGGGACAGCGCCACAGTCGCCGCCAAATCAACTGTACTCACAACATTGCAAGCGCTGCAAGATATGTCGGAACGGTATTTAGAATACAAATTCCCCCATTGGAAGCCGGAAAAAAAAGGTTTAATTCCCATGCGTCCCGAAGATG
Source organism: Tychonema sp. LEGE 07196 (assembly GCF_963890365.1). Classification (NCBI taxonomy): domain Bacteria; kingdom Bacillati; phylum Cyanobacteriota; class Cyanophyceae; order Oscillatoriales; family Microcoleaceae; genus Tychonema; species Tychonema sp. LEGE 07196. The sequence continues at coordinate 45,918 of NZ_CAWPRX010000143.1, forward strand.
ATGAACTAAAAGAGGGAATTGAAGAGTTTAAGAAGTTGTTCGATAATTTAGCAACTTTACCAAGCTATCAAAGAATTGAAAGCAGCGAAGAAACCTTAGAATTGCGCCGATTTAGTTTTGAAAAGCCGGGGGGCGAAGGAAATATTTTGTTCCGTCCAGTCGGTCAAATTGCCTTAGCTAATGCTTTGGGAATTCTAGCATTTAGAAAGAAAATTTCGCTGAAATCTATTTTCGACAAACTCCGCAGATTCGATGTGGATGAAGGATTTAGCCACATGGACAATCCTGAATCTGCGTGGTACGGGATTTTGTACGATCCGAATAAAAAGCGAGTGTTAGTTTCTGGAAGGGATTTAGCAGCGAAGTTAATTGTATATTTGGTGGCGGGAATTGATGACGATATGGATCGGGCTCATTTGCGGCAAGCTGTGGCGCAAGCGAGAACTTTTGAGGATAAAGCTATTAGTTTTAATGGCAGGTTTGTGCGGCCGCAAGAGGTGGGATTGCCGCCGGTGCTTAGCTAAGTTTATGTGCTGATAGTGGCAGCCGTCAGGGATTGAAATCTACGGGGATTGTAAAGTGCGATCCCTTAATTTTGAGCCTAGTTAACGTTATTTCTTGATTATGATTGTTGCCGATTGCGGAAGCTATCGATAAGATCATTAATTTCTTCTACAGCAACCGTTTCTTGGTCAGATTTGGCATAGATGATGAGCAAGATAAAACGAGTGGTTGATGTGACTTGATAAATAATGCGATCGCCTCCACTTTTCCCTTTACTGATGTCGCTGTTTTTGGCTCTTACTTTGAAGACAGTGTAGCCTGTACCGGAAATGCGATCGCCTGGACATTCGCCTGCTTGTAACTGCTGTAGGAGGGGTTGCAAGTCGGTTTGAATCTGACGATAACGTTTAGCGAGGATTCGGAGTTGGCGCTTGAACCTATCCGCAAACAGAACCTGGATGCTGGGTAGTTCAGACATCAATACCATCCCAAAGTTCTGCGATTGGGTGAACTTTGCCGTCTTCTACTTCCTGAAGCGCAATCCGAAGGCTGTTAAGGATATCTTCTTTAGATATATCTTCTTCGTCTTCTTGAAACACTTGGCGTAGGGATTGCAAAATCAGGGTTTCGATCGGCAGGTTGAGTTGGCTAGCTTTCTCAAGAAGTTGCTGTTCTAAGCGATCGGTAATGGTGAGGTTAATTTGCATGGGGTGTGCCTCTCAATTTTATTAGATGGCTAACTGCTGCGACTTCTTGCCGCTTCTAATTTGCGACGGATTGCAGCTTGAACTTTTTCATCGAAATCAGGATCGCCGGGAGTTGCAATAATCCTCAGCGGATGCTGATTGATTCTATCTAAATACGCCCCAAAAGCGGCTCGATCTCCACGATGTCTGAGAAAATAATTTTTCAATGCAGTATTCGACATTGCGTTGTAGTTAACTTGGCTCATCAGCAAACTCCCCATTTTGTCAATCGAACACTACTACGGATCGCGATTGCACCAAAATTATCCTCTGAATTTAGATATATTGTACCACTTCATTTTAACAAAACCAATTCCGCTCCCACGGGCAAATGATCGGACTCAGTGGCATCCAAAACCGCACCGGATTTTGCACCCCAATGCTGGGAATACCAAATATAATCAATCCGACAAACCGGATAGTTTAATTTCCAATTCGAGCGTTTTACCAAAAACTTAAGTTCCCAACCGTGAGGCCAGGTAAAACCAAACCCAAATCCCGATTTTCGGAAAGAATCTTGCATGACTTGCTGCACGTTGTTGTAGTCTTGAGTTTCGTCTGTCATATTAAAATCCCCCGCGATAATTACTGGCAGAGTTTCTTTTTGAAGGCGAGCTACTAAATCTTGAATTTCGCGCGATCGTTTGCCATATTTGTAAACTGGAATTTTGAGAAAACGAAATTTTTTATATATTTTCAACCACGGCCCGGTAGCTTGCATATTATAAATCACTACTTCGTGTTCGTTAAAGTTAATAACTGCCCGCTGCTGTGTTTCTGGATGATCTGCTAAGTGCAGTATTTCGCTGGATACAATCGGATATTTACTGAGAATTCCTACCGGGGGAATGCCAATTTGATAGGGGTAGTCTGTTTTTAGCCAGGTGAAAGCTCTTTCGGTATGTTTTTGAACGATTTCTTGTAAAAATATAATATCGGGTTTTTGCTGTTGAATGAGTTTAACTAAAGTTGGTGACTGTGTTGTATACCAACCGACGTTATGGGATAAAATTTTGATGCTGGGCTGGGAATCTGTGATGTCGAGGGGTGCGGGAGAAAAGTATTTGACGTGCAACCAACTTATTAGGAGAATGCAGCCGATCGCCGAAATTATTGAAAACCATCTTTTTTTGATAATTGACAATCCGATGAGGGGAAGCAGGAAAATTGGGAAGAAAATCAAGGGGATAAAAGTGCTAATTAAGGCGATAATCCACAGCCTATCCCAAAAAATTAGTTTGAGAATCAAATAGCAAATAAGTAATGCTGAGTAGCTGTAAGCGAAAATTTTTACAGATTGCTTGAAGCCTCGGTTGATGAGATTTTTGGGTAGGTGCGGCATGGGGAATTTGTTAGAATAAGAACTTGCTTAAATCGAATTCTTCATTTGACCGATGTTGGTTGTCTCTTTCAGAGATTAAAAACAACAAAAGGCGATCGGTATAATCCGCCGCACCTCGAAATTCTTCTCGCAAAATTTCCAGCCCGCCGTTAGCATATTCTTCAAAAATTTGCAAGCGCTGTGCTTCCAATTCTGCATCGAGATGGGAGAGGATTTGAGGATTTTTAGTTTCGGCGATCGCAATTAGCTTGATCGCCATATCGTAACCCCTGGATATAAAAATATCAATATCAATGGCACCGGGTTCTCGTTTAGAAATTTCCCCCAAGGGCGATCGCTTTTTCCGCTGATTTCCCAAGGATGCGGCAAAGACAATGACATCGGCGTAAGTCTGAAAAGGGCCGGAGTTGTTATCCAATAAAGTTAAGGATTTCACTAAATCGGCTTTGTCTTTAGCAATTCTAATTCTGTTAGCAGCCATTGGGATTAATATGTAATTTTTAAATTGATAGAGTAACCGCAGATGTCAAGCAGATCAACAGAGATTAACGCAGATAGTTTTTAGAATGTTCGTAATAACATAATTTTTTTGGCAAAACTTCCTCTGGCTTCCCGGCGCTTGATTTTTTCGGCTAAAAGCCGATCGCCCGAAATGCCAAAACTGATCGTCACCGCATCCATCACCTCAGACAAATCCGCCAATTCCGCCACCAAATCATCCTCATCAGCCACCGCTGCTTCCCCCGCTTCCTCAATCAATTTCTGGCGCAAAGCTTGACGGTATTCGCGATCGGACAAAATGACAAACTCGCATTCATTCCCGCTTTGGCGAATAATTTCAGGAATGCGATCGCGCACCAACTTATGATACTCTTTTTCCATGTCAAACTCCCTTTAACCTTGACTAAAAGTTTGAATCAACCAGCGATTAATTTCCCCATCATCTTGAGTTTGACTTCGGTTCAAAGCTTCCTCAACTAACGCGATTTCCAGCCCCGGTAAAACCCGCGACTCTTGAATCCTGCCGCTACCTCCGCCATTAATCGCAAAGGCAAAAACCTCCCCAGTATTTGCACGATCCACCCAATATTCGCTAATTCCTGCATCTTCATAAAGCAACCGCTTGCTACCCAAATCATCGTTAAAAGAAGATGCACCAATTTCTATTACCAAATTCGGCGGATCGTATTCATTTAAATCAACAGGTGAATTGCTGTCATTAGGAGGCAGTCTTAAATCGGAACCAATGTAGTAAGCTAGATCGGGTTGAAACTCATGAATACCTGTTTTCCGAAAACTGGCATTAATCAACTGCACTACTCGGATATTTTTCAATGTAGCAAACAGACTGACTACAGATGCAAGGATTGAATGTTGATGCCCGTGCAATGGCCCTACTGGTGACATTTCTACCCTTATTTGTTCTTGATAATAATAAAATTTTCCCTTTTCCAAAGTTAAATCATCAGCGAATGCCAGAAACTCTTCCCATGTCGCCTTCACCCAAATATCCGTTTCCAAAACCTGTGTAATTGCCGAATTAGAAGCCATAATCCACCTCTACAATTTTCGTATATTCAAATTCATCTGAACTGCGCTTAACTAAAGCATAGCGCGTTCCGCCCAATTCGATCGCATCTTCTTCGCAATCAGCTTTCGGAGAATTGTACTCCAACACGTATTCCCTACCGATGGAACTTTCCATTTCTCTAGCAACTTCTCCGCGCCACTGAGTTTTTGTTACTAAAACTACTAATTGATTCGCTAATTTAGGCAGTTTATTCGCAATTTGTTTGCGATAAATCTCATCCAAACTGCCAAAGGGAGAATCCATCACAATCGGAAACGTACTGCTATCGGGGCCCATCAAAGTATTTTTTTGACTCCACTCGCGCACGCCCTCAATAATTCCGCCGATAAACGACAAACTGAGGATTTGATTTTCTCCTGTAGAAGCGGGGACTAAAGATTCGTTTCCCGATGTATTTTCTACTAGCGTCAGTTCGTATTTGTCGCTTAATTTGGGGAGGTAAGGAGTAAAAGAAATTTGACTAAAAATATCTTGCACTCGCTTTTCTAGCTGAGAACAAAACTGTTTTTCTAAGCGCGATCGCACTTCAGTTAGGCGATCGATCGCATCCTGAGTCGCAGCAATCCGGCGCTGGGCCAATACTTGCTTTTGCTCGTTCAGTTGCTGCTTGTCGATTTGCTTGTCCAAAGCAGCAACCTGCGCGTTCAAACTCTCAATCTGCTGCTGGTTAGAGCCAGTTTCCCGGTGCAAATCGCCAAGGTTTGCCTCAATTTCATCCAAGCGCTTTTGCAAGCGGCTGACATCGCCGTCAGGGAAATTTTTCAGCTTGCTGTGAATATCGTCTAACTGGTTTTCCACCCGCGAAATTTCTGTTCTACCGCGATGAATATTGGCTTGTTGGCTGTCAAGTTCCTCCCAAAAATCAGCCACTTGTCTATCAATTTCATTAACGCGATCGCTAATCCGAATAGTAGTTTCTTCCACATCGCCAACAACCGCTTTATCCATCCAACCACTCACATTTTCGCAAGCAACAGAATCGGGAGTTAATTCCGTACCGCAGATGCAGCGCTGCTGCACTAATAACTCTTGCAAAAACGGCCGCCCAATCCCCGAAAGCAACTCACCTTTTTCGCGCAAATTTCCAAAAATCGAGTTAAATTCAGCCGCAGCATCCGACAAAAATACCGCGTAACCGCGCCCGGAAATTGCTCGTTGAAGCGCTGATGAAGCCCGATCAATTTCTTCGTGAAATAAACGCCGTTGCTTTTCCAATTCGTCTCGCAACTGTTGCAACTCAGCAGCACCGCTGCGTTCCAGCAAATCACCGTTAACTGCTTTTTTTAATTCGCCTTGATTAGTCAATTCTTTCTCAATTTCTACTTGTCTTTGTGAAAGTTGGTCTACCTCTTTCTGCAAAGTTTGCTTTTCTTTTAAAAGTTTTTTGATTTCGTAACCGCCAATCATGCTCAAATCTGTTTCTAGAGATTTTTTTGCGTCTCCCAAATGTCGGATCGAGCGATTCAGTACCTCTACTCCCAGCAATTCCTTAGTAGCTTCGGCAATTTCTGCTTTCTTATCGTGGCGAACAATTTGCTCGATTCGTTCCCCATCAAAAAAGAAATATTGATGTAAATTTACTGGTAAAATTCGTCCGATAATATCATCGGGATGCTGGGCTGTTGGCATCCAACGGCCGTCATCTTTTGCTACTTGCAGGAACAATTCGCCTTTGATGTGTTCTACACCATTTTCACTTTTGTAAGCACGGCAAACACGCCTTGCTTGGTAGCGTTTGCTGTCGTGTTCAAACACAACTTCTGCCCAACAACCTACTGCTTTTCCCATTTCGGCTTCAGCAAGAGCGCGCTTGTTTACTAATTGTTCTTCCGCCGCAAAAGCCGTGCTAAATTTTCCGTACAACACCCAGGTAAAAGCATTCATCAGTGCAGTTTTTCCAGCACCGTTATTACCGTGAATTACTGTAATATTTTGCTCGCCCCAAGCCAGCTTGATTTCGGGACTTTTGCCGAAAAACTGCCGAAAATTGCACAGAGTAAGTGAAATTAACTTCATACAATTGCTTCCCTAATAATTGTTAAAATGTCATCGCTAATATAGCGGGGAGATTTCATATATAGTTTATCTTTTTCTAGTTCCAATACCCGCTCGATAATTTGTCGGACTTCCGGCGGCGCGCTAGTAATCGGTTGCTGTACGTCGCTCAAGTCTTTGTCTGTGTAATAGCCAGAACGTTTTTCTGCTAAAATGCCGATCGGTACGGGTGCGATCGCACTATCTTCATATGTAAAAGCGATTACCAAATTTTCATTCAAATTTTCAGCCATAATTAGAAGAAGGAAGAAGGAAGTTCGGCAACGAGCAATGTACGGGATGTAACGGATGTAACGGATGTAACGGATGTAACGGATGTAACGGATGTCAGTCCGTCGGAAGAAGGTAGAAGGTAGAATGCTTATATATAGCGGTTCTCAAGCTTGGTGAGGTATGCCCGGTTTGGCCTATGCCCTATCCTCACTCCTAGCACCTCATGTTACGCTCGAAAGGCTATAGTTAGCTTTTTTGTCATCTCTATTTGACGCTTAATTAAGTGGATTTACTTATTTTATTGCAAAAATCACAAACTACAGGGTTACGTATGGGGTGAGAAACCGGGTTTCTACGAGTGTTGTTATCGCGTCACGAGAAATCTGTAAAGAAACCAGGTTTCTAGGATTTTTGTGACGAAAAACGAGGAATTTACGAAGAAACCGGGTTTCTGAGTTCGTAAGTGCGATCGCTCACGAAACTAGCAACTCAAACTGCAATAAAATAATTTTATCTTTTTAAGATAAACCGAACCGGAATAAATGTCAAATATCTAACAAGCCATAACGCTTTTGAAGTTGCAGCAACTTTACCCTAGCTTCCCCAGCATTGTCAGCTAAATCAGCAAATTCTAAGAACCGCTTCAACTCTTTTCTGAGCAGATTGCGCTCGACTTCTAAGGTTTCTCTGCCCAAATCGGGAGGCAAAACAATCATGTCAAATAAAGTGGCTCTTTCCTTTCCCGGATGCGGCCGCAAAATGCGTCCCCGGCGCTGAATAAACTGGCGCGGATTGCTGCTGCTTGCTAAAATAACAGCATTGCGAATTGCTGGAATATCAACGCCTTCATCCAAACAGCGAATCGCGACTAAACCTTGCAATTCTCCACTTTCAAATTGCTGGCGCAATCTTTCTCTTTCTGCTAACGGAGTCGCCGCCGTGTAGGTGTTAACTCGATAGCCTAATTCTGCACCTAATAACTTTGCGGTTTCTGTTAGTTGGCGGTTGTTATTGCGGCGCGCACTTCCTTCGATCGCGCCATCGCCGCAGTAAAATAAAGTATGGGCCGTGTCGAGACGGTTACTCATTAATTTTCGCAAAGCTGTTAATTTATTAGCCGCCGCCCCAATTAACCGAGAGCGCTGCATTAGTAAAGTTGTTAAAATATCGTTTTCTGCTACTTTTTCATCACCCCAAAGCGCCCATCCAATTTTTTTAGTTAAATAGGAATATTTGCGGGTTTCAGCTTCTGTCAATTCTACTAAAATCGGATAGTATAAATAATGTACTAAGGCTTTTTGTCGGATAGCATCGGCTAAGGTAAGCTCTGGTTGCAAAACCGGGCCGAAATAATCGAAAATAGATTCGGTTCCCTGTTCGTCAAAGTGTCTTTGTGGGGTGGCGGAAAGGGCGAGGCGCAGTCCAATATTGCGCGGCAAACTTTGTCCCAAACGGGGTGCGCCTAAGTTGTGAACTTCGTCTCCAATAATTAGGGTTTTTTCTGGGAAATAGCGGATTTGCGACTGCAAGCTATCCGACATTAAGGTGGCATTTGTGGTGATAATTGTCAGAAATAGTCCCTCGATAGCTCGCACTTCATACAAACCCGCAGCCAGCTTATTTTGCCAACTGCGGGCGTTTTCAAAGGCTAAAATAGGTTTTAAACCAAATTTTTCCGATTCGCGCGCCCACTGATTCACTAAGTGGCAGTAGGGGCAAATTACGAGCAATACTTTAAGGTTAATTTTATTATATAATTCAGTGGCGATCGCCAGTGCAGTAATCGTCTTACCGCTACCAGTCGCCATCTTCAGCGTACCGCGTCCCCGATTCGCAAACCAATTATCAACCGCCGCCCGTTGATATTGTCGCAATTCCAGCGATGGCGGCATTCTCGGAAACCCAGATTGCAAATGATTTACCGCCATTGCGATTTACCTTTAAATGCCGTTAAGAAGAAGGAAGAAGGAAGAAGGAAGAAGGAAGAAGGAAGAAGGAAGAAGGAAGAAGGAAGAAGGAAGAAGGAAGAAGGAAGAAGGAAGAAGTCAGTAGGGGCGGTGGATGGTGCGTGCCCGCCCTCCTGCCGTCATTAGTCATTAGTCAGTAGGGGCGGTGTTCCCAAATCGAACGTCCAACGTCATCAGTCCGATGGAAGTCGGAAGAAGGAAGAAATACACAGGAACGTTTTTTTCGCGAGTCGTATTTTACATTTAACTAGATGGATTTAGTTAGATGCAAAAGTCCCTATACTCCAATGTAGCTTACACGCGATCGAAACTTAACAACCCAAACAAATTATCCGCCGACATTTGCAAACCTGACAGCACATCGAGCACCGGCAAAATATCCTGATTCTCCTTCCCCTCTGGTTGCTGCTGCGGCTTAAAAACCAAAATTAATTTTTCTTCCGGGTCAATCAACCAACCTAACTTAGCACCGTGATTTAAGCAAAACAAGATATTATTGATTACCCGAGTTGGATTTTGAGCCGGCGATAAAATCTCAATTGTCCAATCAGGGACAATTTTAAACTTGTTTTGTATCTCTCCACTAGCATTAAGAGGAATGCGCGACCACTCGAACACTGCTATATCTGGAACAATAGAACGTCCCCCAAAAGTGCAGCGCAATTCAGGAAAAGCATAAGCTAACTTCTGCGGTTTACCAACTTGATTAATAATCGATGGAAACTCGAATTGCAGTGTACTGTGTTTTCCTTGCGGCATAGCTTTTTGATGAATTTTACCGTCAACATACTCGCTAGCCGGCTTAGTTTCTGGCAGTAGCAAAAACTCTTCCAGAGAAATCTTTGACGGAGACTGAATTGACGTTAACATAAGCGATTAAACCCTCAAAAACTCCGATCAATTAACGTCGCTGTCACCTTCCCAATCCTGACAACTCTCCGATTCCACACCAGTAGGGTGCATGGCACAAACCAACAAATTTCCGCCGTAAACTTGGCCGTGATAGTTAGTGCAACCGCGACAAGCCGGCTGCTGAGTGGTCGAAGGGTCTACATAAGTCACCACCGACCAATCTATCTCATCAAACTCTGGGTCGAACTCCCGAACAATTTCAATTATCGGTTCTAGAAATTCATTGAGATAACCGTCGAATTCATTAAAATAACCGTCAAATTCAGCAATCAGGTTATTTTGTACTTGTTCTGTAAACTCTTCCGAAATCTTTGCCAAAACGTCCAGCATTTCGACAAATTCATCGCTAACATCGCTGAAAAAATGCTCTACGTCAGAAGCAGCATTTTCCATTACTTCAAAAAAACCTTTTGACCAATCTTCCATGAATTTGACAGCTTACTATTGCAAAGTATTTAACATAGTCCGGGACACATCAAGCCCAAGAAACCCGGTTTTTTACTCTCATCAGGTTGCAACGGGCGTATTGTAGTAAAAAAACTCGGTTTCTGACTACCCCCACGTCCGGGACTATCACAGATAAGTGCAGCCAGCCTCATGCGAAGCGATCGCACCTACTCTCAATTCTATTACCTATTGCTCTATATCCATCCACATCGGATACCATTTTCCTGAAACAATCCAACTGTAGGTCAACTCCAAACCCGCATCCAGTCAATCATCCCCAATTTAAAATCGAAAAATCTAAAATTGTAAAGGGAACTCAAGAGTATTATCTTGAGTTCCCTTTATGCTTTGCTTTGCGAGCTTTTTTTGAGCTTAATCGCGCTTCAGCTTTCGCAATTCATCTTGTAAATTCTGTACTTGTTCGCGGAGTTTATCTACGCCGCCGGTTTCTTTAGCATCTGGTGCCGAAACCTCTTCTTCCTCAGAAACAATTTCAATCCGGCGAGGTTCAGCCGGTTTTTTGTCCCCAGTTACTTCTACTGGCGGTTGCTGCTGCTGAGCTTGTTGCACCATGTCTTCGACAAAGCGGCGTGCTTCTTCCGTTGACATTTCGCCCCGCTTGACTAATTCATCGGCCAGCTTTTGGGATTCAGCGCGCAATTCAGTCAACTTGCTGCCTGCTTTTTCACCAGCATAGGAAGCTAGCCCGACACCAAGATAAACTGCCTTTTGTAAAATATCTCCGAAACCAGGCATAGGAGCTACACCTCATAAAACAAGGTGAACCGGAGACCACGCCTATTACAAGCATCCCGTGTTGCTGCTACCTTCCGGTCCTGACAAGATTTGGGCGTTGGAATCGCGTGGGTCCAGTTCATTTGTGAGTATAACACATTTATTTATTCTTCAACCACACACCAGTGATAAATTTCATAAATAACGCAACCGTTTTTCACCAGGGGGTCTTCAGCAACGATCGCCCTTGCCTCATCCATCGAACCCGCCTCAAACATCAACATACCGCCGCCCCGCCTCGCCCAGTAGCCAGTTTTAGCTCGGTGTCCTTTAGAAATCAACTCTCGGACATAAGCTCTGTGAGCGGGCACATACTGGTCAAATACAGGCTTTTCGACAATTCCTTGCTCAATTTTGACAAACCAAGGCATTTTTTATTTTGGATTTTAGATTTTAGATTGGGGATTGTAGATTGGGAATGAGGTTTTTGGTACGAGGAATTGAGTAAATACTCGATCGCCCGTACTCAGCCACTCCTTCCTTACTGCGATGCTACCCTATGAACCAGTCAAAACAGCGATTTTTTATTGCTCTAGTGCCGCCCCCGGAAATTCAACAGCAGATTAATGAGATTAAACAGTATTTTGCCGAACACTACAACAGCCGCAGTGCCTTGAAGTCACCGCCCCACATCACCCTGCAACCTCCTTTTGAATGGCCAGCGGCGGAATTTCCGAAATTAGAGGAAAGCTTAAAAAAATTTTCCGCACACCGGCTGTCAATTCCCGTTAGCCTATGCGGTTTTGCCGCTTTCGCGCCCCGCGTCATTTACGTAGATGTTGTCAAATCCCCCGAATTGCTAGAAATCCAAACAGATTTGATCAGTTATATTGAGGCGAATTTGGGAATTGTCCCTCCAGTTAATCAGAATCGCCCATTTGTACCGCACATGACAGTAGGATTTCGCGATTTAACCAAAGAGAATTTTCAAGCTGCTTGGTTGGAATTCTCAGGGCGCCAACTCCACTTTGAGTTTACCGCTGTGGCATTAACATTGCTGCACCACGACAGCAGCCGCTGGAACATCAGCAAACAGTTCCCGCTTAATATCGAACCCGCAACAAATTTAAATCAATCGTGAAAACTCTTCCTTCTCTACTCTTCCTTCTCTACTCTTTCTTCGCGCCGCTTCGCGTCTTCGCGGTTAGTTATTCCAAAAAAACGTGATAAACTATCGACATCTGAATGCAATTTCGATGCAGAAAACCTGTTGAAAATTCAAGGTAAAACAGGTGGCAGACTGCCCTTAGTGGGAGTTGCCAGAGCCACAGTTCCGTAAACCAAAATTCCCGACTCTCGCAATATTTTAATAGCCGATTTAACCGTAGTGCCGCTAGTATAAATATCATCAACTAACAGCACTCGATCGCGCGGGCGACGGCGGCGAAAATCTTTCCCCAAAATTAAAGCATCTTTCATTTCAGCTTTTCGCTGCTGTGGTGTTAGAGCAAATAAAGGCTGAGTATTTTTCACCCGATCCAAACCGTGGCGCTGCAAAGGTAAACCAGTGAGCTCGCAAAAACTTTCCGCCAAAAGTTCCGCCTGGTTAAAACCCCGCTGCTTGACCTTTTCTTTGTGCATGGGAATTGGTACAACGGTTAGATTGTCAATAGCTAATTCGGGAAAACTCAGCCAAGCTTCGGCCAGCCAGCCGCCGAGAGGTTTCGCTAATTGGGGATTTCCCTCATATTTCAAAGCTGCGATCGCCCGTTTCAGAGTCCCGCCGTACTCGCCCCACACAAAAACCCGCTCCCCACCGTCCCAAAATCGAGCGGGATCTGCTAACTGACATCGCTGAAGTTGTTTGTGACAGTACGGACAAAACTCCTCGGTCGCAGGTCGCTGACAAAGAGGACAGTTAGACTTAAGAAATAGATTAAGTAAAGATTTGACTAATCCCGTCCATTTTCGGTTGTTCATCCTAAAATTGTGGTAATTGATTAATCGGAAAAACTATCAAAATTCAATCTGTTTCTAAGGACAGGCTCGATCGCGTGACAAACCTCTACCGGCTAGACAAAATTCAACCTTCAGACCGAGATGCAGTGGGAGAAAAAGCATTTTACTTGAGCTGTTTGCTCGCTCAAAATCATCCCGTTGTACCGGGTTTTGTCGTGCCGGCTCAAACATTTTGGCAGTTTGTAGAGTCGATCGACTGGCTAGAACCGCTATTTGCTGACTGGCCCCACTCTTCCCTGCACCTAAATGTTGACGATCCCAGACAACTGCAATCGATCGCCCGCAGCATCCGCCACCAAATCCTCACCAGCAAACTGCCAGATTCACTGCCCTCCACCCTAGAGTCTGCTGTTTCTCAACTCAACTCAAACTCCAAAACCTTAATTTTTCGCCCTTCCCTGACTTCCTGGCACCCAAAAACAGCCGGAATTTTGGAAGATCGGGCAGTACGCGCACAACCAGAAGCCATTGAAGCCGGACTCAAACGAGCTTGGGCAGAACTGTTTAGAGCCCGAAGTCTATTTTACTGGCAGCGGTGCGGCCTGGAGATAAAGCAAATCAATCCTGTAGTTTTGGTGCAGCCTCTGGGGCGGGCGATCGCCGCGGGCGAAGTGAAAATTAAGGCCGGTGCAGCATGGGAAATCCAAGCCACCAGCGGTTTGGGAATGTCCCTCCCCAGGGGAGAAACCATCCCCGATTACTATCAAGTGCAGCCAGAAACAGGCGCAGTTAAATTCCAGCGGCTAGGTTACAAAACATTAGCCTACGACCTCAAAGCCGACGGAGAAAAACCGCTCGCCCAACAGCAGCTAGGCAATTTTTCCGCTTTCCCAATTCCCGATTCTCCATTTCTAATTTATGATTGTGCTGACAGTTGCGTGGAAGTGTTGGCGCTGGAAGAGAAAGCACAAACTGAATATGTTTTAGAAGAATCGCAACTACAAAAAATTATTAAAGCCAGCAAACAAATAATCGCTGAATATGAGTCTGATTTAATCTTAGATTGGACGATCGAACAGACAGAAAACAGCGGCGAAACGCAGTTGTATTTCACTCAGATTCGTTTTTTGCCAGGGGAAAAAGTCGCGCCGAAACGGGCTGTGGCGATCGCCCCGGCGAGAACTCCGGCGATACTCAGAGGTTTGGCCGCCGCCTCGGGAAAAGCCGAAGCAATTGCCCAAGTCATCGCTAATTCCCACCCAGAAAACGCTCAATTCTTGGCAGGAGGCATTTTGGTAGCCCGGACAATCGAGCCGCACTGGCTACCTTGGCTGAAAGTTGCTGCGGGGGTAGTTGCCGAAGAAGGAGGCATGACAGGCCACGGCGCGATTTTAGCGAGAGAGTTGGGGATTCCCGCCGTTGTGGGAGTTGCTGGGGCGACTCGGACGATCGCCTCCGGGGATTCGGTGTTGGTAGATGGCGATAGCGGAGAAGTTTTTAGTACCGCCCCAGATTCGGCGACTGACACAGCAGAAAGCAGCCGACTTGAGGAAACAGCAAACAATCCAGATATATACAGTACGGCAGCAAAAATGTCAATAGCAAACCACCAATTTTCAGCATCGGATCGATCGTCCAATCCCGGCCTTAAATCTCGACGGGTACAATCTCCCGCATCAGTTTGGGGCGCGCCAACAGCGACTCAACTGCTAGTTAATGTCAGCCAAACAAGTTCGATCGAGCGCCTCAAAAATCTACCAATAGACGGCATCGGATTGCTGCGATCGGAATTGATGGCATTGGAAGCTTTGGACTGTCAAAACCCCAAAGTTTTGCTGCAAAACGGCCGCCAATCGGAATTTGTCGATCGCATGGCCGATTGCCTCAGTTTATTTGCAGCAGCCGTTTCGCCGCGGCCGATATTTTATCGCTCTCTCGATTTGCGCGAATCGGGAGCCATCGGCAGTTTTAGTTATACCTTTGAACCGGAGTTATTTGATTGGGAACTGTGCGTGCTTCAAAAAGTCTGCGATTGGGGCCATACAAATATCAATTTAATTTTGCCTTTCGTGCGCTCTGTGGACGAATTTGTTTACTGCCGCGAGCGATTAGACAAAAATTGGCAAAACCGACCGAGCGAATTTCAAATATGGATGATGGCGGAAGTTCCTTCGGTATTATTTTTATTGCCAGATTATGTAAAAGCCGGAGTTCAAGGAATTTCCATCGGCACTAACGATTTAACTCAATTTCTATTAGGCATTCACCGCAACTCCGAACAGTTAGCCGGTGGTTTCAGCGGGCGCGATCGAGCAGTAATGAAGGCGATCGAACAATTAATTCAACAGGCCAGGGCTGCGGGCATTCCTTGCTCGATCTGCGGCGACGCGACCGCACTGTATCCTGAGATAGTTGAATCCTTGGTGCGGTGGGGGATTTCGTCTATTTCCGTCAATGTCGATGCTGCAGAACAAACTTGCAGGGCGATCGCCCGGGCCGAACAGCGCTTGCTTCTAGAAGCCGCTCGATCGATCGTTAATAATTGATCTCAATTCCGGTTGCACTCTTGGGGAATTGTTGACTGTTGACAGTTGATTGTTGACTGTTGGCTGTTAGCTGTTAGCTGTTATTTGTTATTTGTTATTTGTTAGTTGTTATTGGGGATTGAGAATGGAAAATTGGGAATTCGTAGCCAGTAACCAATAACCAATAACTAATGACCAATGACCAACAACTAATGACTGTTGACTGTTGACTGTTAGCTGTTAGCTGTTATTTGTTATTTGTTAGTTGTTATTGGGGATTGAGAATGGAAAATTGGGAATTCGTAGCCAGTAACCAATAACCAATAACCAATAACCAATAACCAATAACTAATGACCAATGACCAACAACTAATGACTGTTGACTGTTGACTGTTGACTGTTAGCTGTGAATCGAACAACTGAAAATTGCACCGAGACAGGTGGCGACTTGTAAAAATTATTCATGAATTGCCCTCTAATTTATCATTTCGAAGCAGCCGAAAACGATAGGATATAAGCTGTTGCGGCAAATCAACATTGCGTGTCAAAAATTACTAAAATTCTAGTGAGACTTTGCTCCAGCGCCGTTTAAATTATTTTGGAAATTCAAGCCTAATCTAAGTATTCGGATGTTATAAATGAAAATTTAATAACTTAAGCAATTGCTCGTTACTTTCGCTCGGCCTGGTAATGCAGGTGCGGAGGAAGAGCCTCCTTTGAGGAAGGCAACTTACAGGAGAGAAGACTTTAGGAGGTGTTTAAGTTATTAATACCAATGGAATAAAGTAGCGCTAGATATTACCCCCCCAACCCCCCCCGCGATTTCGGGGGGGGGCTAAGAGTTCATCTACAGCACATTTTTAGAAAAATGGTATAAGTATTCGGATGTTAGCGTATTGGGTATTAACGATTGTATCAACCATGTTTTTTTTACTCACATCTTGCACCTGTGGCAAAAACCGGGTTTCTGACCGCGAATTTAGCATCACAACCTATATTTTTCGTTCAGAAACCCGGTTTTTAAGAGCTGAGAATGGTGCTCTTCTGTCAGTTTTACAGACATATTGCCCTCAACCGCAAATTTTGTCCGGGCTGCCGGGTTTGGGAACCTAAGTCCTCAATAAAAAGATCGGATTTTCAAGCTAAGATAGAAATATCGCCAACACCTGACCCGGAGCAACAAACAATGAAATCAAAAATCATTGCAACCGCAGCAATACTTGCCGCCCTCGGCTGTCTGCATGCCCATCCTGCATTATCTCAACCGGCAACTGGCGGCGGCCCGCAACCCGGATTTTGGCAGCCTCAAGGGCAGGTTGACACTACTCGGAACATTACCCTCAGACTCTTAAATCAAACCGGATTAAACCTAGAATACGGTGAATCAGGTGTTGGTTTATCATCCTTGCCCGTCGGAGCCAGCAAAAACATCATTGTTCGCGTCAGCAACCGCACGGCCGACATTGCCAATATTCCGATTAATGTCAAAGGAGGAACCACAACTTTGAAATACGACTACAGCGTAGATTCTCAGACAAATCTTGTGACGGTTCGGATCGCTAGATCGGATGGTCGGACTAGGCAAGATCGGTCAGTTTATATTGATGAAAAAGGCAGAATTTACTCTTTCTAAAACCGACGGCGATCGACCCGGTTTTTCCTGATAATACCAATTTAATCAATACTTGCTATAGATGAATTCCTAGCCCCCCCGAAATCGCGGGGGGGTTGGGGGGGTTCTATGTAGCAATTATTTTGCACGGATGGTATAAATCTTGGTTTTAGCAGGAAAGTATCCGGGAAGAAATCGGGTTTCTGGACTCGATCGCGTAAATTATGTATGTTTCAAAAAGTCGGAATCAAGTGCAGCCGATCGAAAGTGAATTTTTTTGTGCAGCGGATTTAACATTGCATTCCCAAAATCAACAGCAGCTAGCAATTCGACGCTGGCGCGCACTTGCACATCAGGTTAATTCCGAGAGGGATGTCAACCGCTGCATCGCGAATTAATATCCGCTGTTCCTGTTAAAACCGCTGTCTCGATTTCCCTCTTCTTTCGGTTTGGCTTTGTTTACTCGCAAGGCGCGCCCCATCCACTCTGCACCGTCTAATTCGCCGATGGCAGCGTCTTCTTGGGCATTTTCCATCATCTCAACAAATGCAAAACCGCGCATCCGACCGGTTTCCCTGTCGGTAGGCAAGACAACCCGCTTGACAGTGCCGTATTCTGCAAATACTGCTTTCAGGTCTTCTTCGGTGGCGCGGTAAGAGAGATTTCCAATGTAGATAGTCATGTCGATCGAACTAAACTTGTTGTGCTGTATATAATCTCTTAATTTTACTGTCAAGTGCGCTCTAACGGACAACGGGGGCGATCGCACCTGACTCAAAGGGTTTGCCGCACTGACAAACCCTTTGGTACTGAGTGCAATAGTTACTGCTGTGCCTTAGTCGATCGAGATCGACTGAGGCCCAGTGCTTTTACTGTTAGTCGCTTCGGTTGCCGGAGGAGTGTAGGAAGTCGAACCGGCTTGTTCGTCAATCCAGCTTCTGACGGGATCTTCGTGAAGGTTGAGTCGAAGCAGGCCCGAAAAAAATCCGCCCGTAAAGGCGATGGGCTGTTGGATCAATTCTTTGACCACTGGGATGAGTTCGTCGAGGAACATTCAAGAGTCTCCTTGTGCTGCTGGGGTTCTACCTTTACTGTACCGTTTGTACTGCGATGCTGGCAGCGGGCTAAGCTGTTGCTCGTATAGATTGTGTATGGCGATTGAGGGGGAGAAGGGGAGAAGGGGAGAGGATTTGAGGATTTTTGATTGCCATCAAAATATACAGTTTAAATGCACAACAGCTTACCAAAAACCCAGTTCCCGGCGCTGGTACAAGACGGGCCAACGGGCAATTTTTTGCCGAATGATTTAGAATGCTAATCAATTTGCTGTAAAAATTATATGTGCCGTTTGCTTGGCTACCTTGGCGGGCCGATTTTACTAGATTCTATTCTGTACAAGCCGGAACATTCCCTAATTGTGCAGAGTTACGAGCCCCGCGAAATGACTTCAGGCGTGGTTAATGCTGACGGTTTTGGCATCGGTTGGTATCACCCGCACCTAGAGACTGACCCGTTTACCTATAAAAACATACAGCCAATTTGGAGCGACCTCAATCTACCGAGTATCAGTCGATACGTTGAATCCGGCTGCGCGATCGGATACGTTCGCAGCGCAACTTCGGGACAATCTGTAGATTTGAGCAACTGTCAGCCGTTTGGGTACGATCGCCTGCTGTTCGTACACAACGGCTTCGTGAAAAATTTTCGCCAAACTCTGTACAGACCAATTCGCGATCGCCTGTGCGATACCGTTTATCAATCAATTAACGGTACTACCGATTCAGAACACATCTTCGGCTTATTTGTCAATGAATTGACAGACAAAAATCTGACCCTACAAGCAGCTTTGCAAAACTCCTTGAAAATCTTGGCAGACTTAGCAAAAGTTCAGCAAGTAGAATTTTCAGCTAACATCATTATCAGCGACGGACACCAGCTCGTTGCCTCTCGCTTTGCTTCCCAAAAAACCCCTCCCTCCCTTTATTGGGTGCGGGACGATCTAAACTTTCCAAATTCGGTCATCATTGCTTCAGAGCCTTTATTTGCTGGCAATTGGCACGAGTGTCCAGAAAACAGCATTATCAGTACGGGAGCAGACGGTGATCTCCAAATCTATCCAATCTTGTAGAGAGGCAATTTATCGCGATTTGCAGCAGTGTCGCCGCGGCACTTTTAAATTATTTGCAGACATAGATTGCGATACTTTCTGCCGCCTCGCTCATCCTGATTTCAGTCCGGTTGGCTGGCATTTAGGTCACATTGCTTATACTGAAGATTTGTGGCTGTTGCAGCGATGTGCTGGGTCGAAGCCAGTTTTTCCTGAGTATCACCAACTGTTTGCTGCGGATGTTTTGCCGAAAAAACAACGGGTTTTTCTGCCGTCGCTACCAGAAGTTAAATTGTATCTGGATGCGGTGAGAAAAAAGGTGTTAGATTATTTGGAAATAGCGCCGATAGAGGAGCAAGAACGTCTCTGGCGGTTTATAATTCAGCACGAAAGCCAGCACTGCGAAACAGTTGCTTTTGTGTTGCAAATGCAGGAGAAGCAAGGAAGGCGCGACAGGGATTTGGACGCGGATACACGGATTAATTATCCGCAAGGGGGAAGAAGGCAGAGGGAAGAAAGAATATTAATGCCCGATTGCCCTGTTTGGCCGATGCCCGATGCCCCATGCCCAATTCCCAATTCAGAAATTGAAATTCCGGGGGGGGAATTTTATATGGGAAGCGATGCTGCTGAGGCTTTGGATAACGAGCGATCGCGCCACTTGTGTTATTTAGAAGCATACGCGATCGATCGCTATCCCGTCACTTGCGGTCAATACCGAGATTTTATGGCATCCGGCGGCTATCAAAACCCTGATTGGTGGTCAGTAGAGGGGTGGAAATGGCTCAAAGTTCATTTAGTCGATCGCCCGCTTTACTGGTCAGAAAATCCAGCGTTCAACAACCATCCAGTTTGCGGCGTAAGTTGGTACGAAGCCGAAGCCTACTGTAACTTCGCCGGCAAGCGTTTACCATCAGAAGCCGAATGGGAGAAAGCAGCGAGTTGGGATGCAGCAAATCAAACAAATCGCACCTATCCTTGGGGAGAAGCACCGCCCAATGCCAGCCTGTGCAATCACGGGAATAATCTGGCAAACACATCGCCAGTTGATGCTTTTCCAAAAGGAGCGAGTGCGATCGGCTGCTGCGATATGTTGGGCAATGTTTGGGAGTGGACTGCCTCCACATTTGACGCTTATCCAGGATTTGAAAGTTATCCTTACAAGGGATATTCTCAAGTTTATTTTGATGGAGAACACCGAGTTTTGAAAGGCGGGAGTTGGGCGACTTTTCCTCAAGCAATGCGATCGAGTTTTCGGAATTGGTACTATCCGGGCGTGCGGCAAATTATTGCTGGTTTTCGCTGCGCCAAGTAGTTGGCTGTGCAATTATAGCCGCAATCAAATAGGATCGAGCGTGAGGACTTTAGTCATTTGATTTCTGAGAGGACTAAAGTCCTCACTACAAACTTATAATGATTTTACGGACATCATATATAGGACGGACGCATGGGGGCCCATAAACCGTTTTTTTTACGGAAAGACTTCGTTAGAGCATCGCAGATAAGCGTAAAAAACCCGGTTTCTTTGTCGGAGTGCATCGCGAACTGATATAAATGGCTGGAGAGGGAATTTGGGACGAAATTGGTTGGCGAAATGCCAAACTTTTTCCCATGTAAAAATATCCAGCAAAAAAGTTTGGTGAATTATTTGATAATTTTAGTCGATCAATTTTAAGTTTTAATTTGGGGAGCGATCGCCATTTAATGAGAAAATACAGAACGAAAATCAAGATAAAAATCTCCCTTGAGCCTGATATTTGGCAGCGCGACTGCGTGCTATACCCATTAGTGCATCCTAATTTTATTCTATGAAATCCCCAAAACTGTCCGAGACGACAAACCGAGCCTCAACAAAGGAAAATCGCCTGCACTTAGAGCGTCTTGTCAGCGCGACAGCACCCACACCCGCAGAAATCAACGCAGGTAGCGAAGTCGTTAGCGGGTTGACTCAAAACCCCAAAACCGTGCCTCCCAAGTATTTCTACGACGATCGCGGATCGAAGCTGTTCGAGTTGATTTGTCAACTGCCAGAATACTACGTGACACGCACGGAGACGGCAATTTTGCAAGAGTGTGCAGGGGCGATCGCCCGTTTGACGGGCCCGTGCGAAATCGTCGAACTCGGCAGCGGCAGTTCCACCAAAACTCGGATTCTCCTCGATGCTTACAACCAACTGCAATATCCCCTGCACTATTTGCCGATCGACATCAGTCCGACTATCCTAGAAAGCAGCGCTTGTCAACTCTTAGCAGATTATCCGTCCCTCCAGATTCACGGAATTGTCAGCACTTACGAATTAGCCTTAGCTAAAATTGCCCCGTCACCGCTGCCAACCCGAATGATTTGCTTTCTAGGCAGCACCCTCGGCAATTTAAACCATCAAGAATGCGATGTATTTTTCTCGCAAATTGTCGGTGCATTGCAGCCCGGAGAATATTTTTTATTGGGAATTGACTTGGACAAATCTAAAGATATTTTAGAACCCGCCTACGATGACAGTCAAGGAGTAACAGCAGCCTTTAACTTGAATATGCTGCGACATTTAAATCGCAAGTATGAAGGAAATTTTGATTTGGCGCAGTTCGAGCATTGGGCTTTTTACAATCAAGAAGAATGTCAAATTGAAATGCACTTGAGAAGTCTGAAAGCGCAAACCGCGAACTTGCGCGCTCTCAATTTAACCGTAGAATTTGCCGCCGGAGAAACTATCCGCAGCGAAATTTCGCGCAAGTTTAATCTCAATACGGTAAAGAAAGAACTTTCCCAGCGCGGTTTAAAGTCGGTGCAAGTTTGGACAGATCCAAAACAGTGGTTTGGCTTGATGCTTTGTCAGTTGACAGTTGACAGTTGACAGTTGACAGTTGTCATTAGTTAGTGCGAGGGAAAGAAACCGGGTTTCTACGATTTTTGAGAACAGGAGCGAGAAATATCGCAAGAAACCCGGTTTCTGAAATGGTGAGTGCATCCATTAACTTCTGAACTATTACTTTAGGGTTCACGTATGAGTTCCACAAACTAAAACTGTGTCTACTACGCCCCCTACTTCTCAACTATCAACTATCAACTATAGCAATCCTAAATCATTTGTGAATGTCTTACTCCCTCCCC
>NZ_CAWPRX010000144.1:0-6559 GCF_963890365.1 Tychonema sp. LEGE 07196
GAAATATAGAGAGAAACTGGTTTATGAGATTTACGCAAGGGGCGAGAAACCGGGTATTCTTGGAGTTTTTGATTGGGTGACGAGAAATATAAAGAGAAACCCGGTTTCTGAGATTTACGCAGAATAGATATCAAATGGGTTCTATACAATTTAAATGCACAAAAGCTTAATATATTTCAATACGGTTTACTTAAGTCAAAGTAGCGACGCACCCTACAACTTATAACTTAAGTAAATCGTATTGGGCTATCAGAAAGATTCCCCTTTTTTAGCTTTTTAGCGCGGCACACAACGAGAGTTCGATCGAGGATTGCGAGAGTAAGCAGCATTACCCGGATTGTATCCAACCAGCGTAACTTCCCCTTTTGCATTCATCACCCAACCGCGCGCCGGAACAACTTCCCGAGCTTTTTTTTCCGTTTCTTCCCTCGAACCTCCATCCGTTACATCCGTTACATCCGTTACATCCCGTACATTGCTCGTTGCCGAACCTTCCACCCACGGAAACGGTGCAGATTCGCTGTTGAGAACATCGTTAGGACTCGGTGGCACTCCCCCTTTACCGGTGACTGTAAACTCGTTCTCGCCCCCTTCGAGACAGGGATTTGCCGCAATTAATGCCGCCCGATCGACCAAATTTTGCGGCAGTTCCACTAAACCTTGAGCGGGATTTACCCCAGCAGGGCTAAAAGTAACAGTACCTTGCAAAGCCGGGCCCTCACTTTGGGAAATAGCCGCAATATCGCTGGTAGGAACTAGAGAAGTAGGACTTACTTGCAAATCTGCAAATTGAGCATCTGTTAATCCCAAAGTACCTCGGACCTGTTCGCGACTGGCTGCTGTAAACCCAAAAACATTGGGGACATTGACATTCACGCGGCCACCTCGGGCCGATCGCGCATTCGCAGTAATATCGCTATTTTCTCGTGGGAGAGCTACCAGAATATCGCTGTTAATTCTGATATTTCCCCCGTCAGAAATACCAGCATCAGTGGTAATTCTGCTGCCGCGTCGCAACTGGATATCCCGTGCTTGGAGGTTAATATTTGCCCCAGTACCGGAGACAGTTGTACCGTCAATGCTGGCTTTATTATCTAGGGCAATTGAGTCAGCTACAACATTAATATTGCCAGCCCTTCCCGTTCCTAAAGACTCAACATTCACCGTTGCCGCATCCCGGACAATCAATTGATTGACATTCAGATTCAACGAGCCCGCATTCCCCGTAGCGTTAGGATTGACCAAAGCAAACGCCCTACCAGCCGAAGCCTCAATTTTACTGCTCAGCCCACTGTTACGATCGATACCTTGCACTTCTATGCGATCGGCATTAATGGTAACATCTCCCGCATCTGCTGCACTCAAAGAAGCCGCAGAAATAATCCCCCCATTCCGCACAGTTAGTTTAGGTGTTGAGAGGCGGATATCTCCACCCCTAGCAGAGGTTGTACTTTGAGTCCCTAGAGAACTCGGTGCGAAGCCCGCATTCCCTAAAACTCCAGATACGCCGCTCACTTCTATTGACTCTGAAGCTCTCGCAGTTAAATTTCCTCCAGCCCCCCCACTGGTAGAAAACACGGTTTCGCCAATAATCGAACCCGTCGATAAAGTAATTGAGGCTCCCTCAGAAACACTCAGTCGCTTAGTGTCGATGGTAATATCCCCAGATTTCCCCTTCCCATCGAAAGAGTTAGTGCCGAGGATAGTTTGTGCCGTACTTCCAGGCAGACTCCCCGACAACTCTACAGATTCAGTTGTTTTAATCGCGATATTCCCCGATGCTCCATCACTGCGGGTGATGCTAACGAGATTGGAGCCATCGCGCATGATTAACCGTTGTGCGTCAATAGTTATGCTTCCGCTCTGACCGCTACTTCCACGATTTGTTCCGCTGTTGAGCGCTGAACTGATGAATTCGACGGTGTTAGCACGGATATTCAGATTTCCGCTATTTCCAGCACTAAAAGTGACTGTACCGCCCACTGCCCCATCGCGCAGCAACAGCCGTCCGGTGTCAATGTTAATCTCTCCGGCAGCTCCACTGCCAGCAGTACCAGCACTCAGAATAATTTGCGGGTCAAAAGGGTTGAACAATCCAGAGGCTAGATATTGGCTATAAATCCGCTGATAGCCTTCAATTCCCAGCCCGCTCATTTCTACTGAGTCAGTAGCGTGGATATTTAAATTGTTCCCCTTCCCATCTCCCAATGTGGCGGTGAGAATTTGCGACCCTTTATCTATTCGCAAGTTTTGGGCATTAATATCAATACTTCTGCCATCAATATTTCCGAGTGTTAGGCTATAAATTCCCGAACTACTGACGGTGACATTCGCACCTCGAATATCTACTTTACCGCCTCCTAATCCGCTAGTATTTATCGACGCACCGTTCATTTCAATATTGCCAAAATTGGCAATATTGTCATAGTTTAAATTCAGACATAAAGCGGTTGGTTCAAATTGTACTAAACCCGGACTTTTCACACTCCCCAATAATATTTGTCCGGTATAAGCTGTTAAATTGCCTCCTTGCAGTTGAATGTCACCGCCAATTAAGGCTAAGGTTTGACCGGGAGCTACTGCTAAACCGAGTTTATTGGAAACAGGAATTTCTATGGGCAATGGCGGTAAGGTCGGTGTGGGGCCGATTGCTTGGGAAGTGTTGACAATTGTGCCGGGATTTTCTCGAAAACTTAAACCCACTGGAATATTAATCGCTAACAATGGTACTGCGTTGGGATTCGCAGCGTTGAATTCAAAACCATTATTAAACACAACACCCGCAGCAGCAGAACCGATAAAGGAACCGCCTAAATCTAACCGCGCATTCTGACCAAAAATAATTCCTCTGGGATTGATTAAAAATAAATTAGCATTGCCTTGCACGCCCAAGGTTCCTAAAATATTGGAAGGATTACCACCTGTGACGCGGGTAAAAATATTAGCAATGCCGTTGGGATTGGCAAAATATGCGCCTCTGCCTTCACCGATGTTGAATTCTCGGAAACTGTGAAATAAATTTACTCCACGAGTTGCACCGCCAGTGATTCTATCTGAGGGTAAGTTGTTGATAGTATCGGGAACAGTGCGCGAACTTTCTGCACCCAAGCTGCTGTCGGGGATGATTTGGCCGATCGCGCTTCCGGGAAAAAAGCACCAATAACCGCTCAAAAGTAACAGGTAAATAGCTCCTAAAAGATAGCGATTTTCTGTAGACTTAAGTACCGATATAGGGTAGGGACAAGGCACTGCTGCCTTCCTACTGTATTTCATCCACTTGAAAACTGAAATATAGTATTTTTCTCGGTCTTTGAGCTGATTCATGTTGCTTAATTTCCACAATTATAGATTTTGAAAAAGCATAATTCATATCAATTCCTGTTGCACTCATACATGATGTTAACTGTTAACAGTCAACAGTCAACAGTTAATTTACTATTCCGATGAAGAGAGGATTTGATATAACCTTTTGTTAGCTGACATTCGGAGAGAATTTTTCCAACATCAGCTATTTTCAGGTCATCGAGGCTGACAAACCGAAACAGGATGCCTCGTGCGCTGTGGAAATTGACCCGCAACTTCCGCAGCCACCAGCGTAACTTCTCCTTTGGCATTCATCACCCAACCGCGCGCCGGAACAACTTCCCGAGCTTTTTTTTCCGTTTCTTCCCTCGAACTTCTATCCGTTACATCCGTTACATCCGTTACATCCCGTACATTGCTCGCTGCCGAACCTTCCACCCACGGAAACGGTGCAGGTTCGCTGCTGAGAACATCGTTAGGACTCGGTGGCACTCCCCCTTTACCGGTGACGGTAAACTCGTTCTCGCCCCCTTCTAGACAGGGATTTGCCGCAATTAACGCCGCCCGATCGACCAAATTTTGTGGCAGTTCCACTAAACCTTGAGCGGGATTCACCCCAGAGGCGCCGAATGTTACCGCCCCTTGCAAAGCCGGGCCGCCACTTTGGGAAATCGCGGCGATGTCGCTACTCCCAAGTAGGGAAGTAGGACTTACTTGCAAATTTGCAAATTGCGCGTCATCCAGATTCAACCTGCTTCTGACTTGTTCGCGAGTAACTGCACTAAAGCCAAAAACACTGGGGACATTGACGCTGACGCGCCCCCCGGCTGCTGTGCGGGCGTTAGCGGTGATGTCGCTGTTGTCTTGGGGGAGGGCAACAAGAATGCCGCTGTTGATGTTGATGTTGCCGCCGTCAGAATTGCCCGCATCGGTGGTAATTCGACTGTTGCGGCGCAATTGGATGTCTTGCGCTTGCAGGTTAATATTTGCACCCGTACCCGATACTGTCGTGCCGTCTATTCTCGCTTTGTTGTCGAGGGCGATCGACTTTGCGACAATATTGATATTACCGGCGCGTCCGGTTCCAGTAGCCTGCACCGTGATTGTAGCTCCCTTTGCGACAGTTAGCCGATCGCGCGCCGTCAGATTCAACGAGCCAGCATTTGCTGTAGCATCGGGATTAGTACCGAATGTCTTACCAACCGAAGCATCTATTGTACTGACAAACAGACCGTTATTACTGGTGCCGCTGACCAAAATGCGATCGGCATTAACAGTAATATTCCCCACATTTCCCCTACCCAAAGAACTCGTAGAAACTATTCCCCCATCCCGCACAGTGAGGCTGGGCGTATCGATCCGAATATCCCCGCCCCGACTAGAACTCAAAGTTCCAGAAGTCAGCGCGCTAGCATTCTGAATTCCGCTGGTCAAAACTTGAGAAATACCTGAAATTTCTACTGATTCAGTCGCCCTAACTGTTAAATTTCCAGCAGGCCCGCCATCCTGAGAAAACAAAAACCTGCCAACTAAAACACCAGTTCCTAATGTAAACGCAGAACCGCCAGAGAGACTCAACCGCTTCGTATCAACATTAATATTCCCCGCAGGGCCGGTAGAACCGATACTCAGCGTGCTGATTCCGGTTGACACAACTGTTCGCGGGCCGCTGTTAAACAATTCGACTGATTCAGCAGCTTTAACATTAATACTCCCAGACGGGCCGCTGCTGTAACTCGTAGTACCCAAAAGAGAACCGTCGCGCATAATTAATCGACTGACATCAATACTAATACCTCCTCCCGCGCCGGTACTTTCTTTCGCCGTCCCGTTATTGACTCCAGAACCCACCATCTCAAAAGTATTGGCGCGAACAATTAAATTTCCGCCACTTCCACCACCAAAAGTTATCCCGCTACCGAGTACCCCATTGTTGAATAGCAAGCGTCCGGTGTTGAAGGTAATACTCCCCCCAGCACCAGCACCAGCACTAGCATTAAACAGCGTAAATAGCGGATCGAACGGGTCTGTGGTTCCCGATACCAGGTATGTAATTGCCACCTGTTGAAAGGCATCAACTCCCAGCCCGCTCATTTCTATTGAATCAGCAGCGCGGAAATTGATATTACCTCCGGCACCATCTCCTAGAGTCAAAGTAGAAAATTGTGTACCGTTTTGCGATCGCAATTTTTGGGCATCGATATCGATACCTCTACCATCAATATTGCCCAGTGTAATCGCATAAAATCGCGCACCGTCTAGGGTGACATTTCCACCTTTTAACTCTACTCTGCCGCCACCGGTGCCGCTGGTATTTATGAGCGTGCCATCGGATATTTGAATATTGCCGAAGTTCTGAATTTTGTCATAATTTAAACTTAAACTTCCCTGCTGCGGGCCCGATGTCAGTGCCAAATTAACTAAACCGGGACTAGCTGCACTACCGAGCAAAATTTGTCCGCCATTGGCGGTTAAATTGCCGCCTGGAATTTGGATGTCGCCGCCAATTAAGGCTAAAGTTTGACCTGGCTCTACGGCTAAACCAACTCGATTAGTAATCGGAATTGGCACGGGAGATGCAGGCAGGTTGCTCTTTCCCGTTGCCGTCGATTGATTGACAATTGTACCGGGATTGTCTCTAAATCTTAAACCAACGGGAATATTAACTGTTAACAGCGGTGATGTTTGCGGGTTGGTGCTGCTGAATTCAAAGCCGTTATCAAACACAACACTGTCAGCCGTTGAACCTACAAACGAACCGCGCAAATCTAACCGCGCATTTGGGCCGAAGACAATGCCTTTCGGGTTAATTAAAAATAAATTAGCATTGCCTAAAACTCCCAGAGTTCCTAAAATATTTGAGGATTTACCGCCCGTGATGCGGGTAAAAATGTTAGCAATTCCGCTGGGATTGGCAAAATAAGCTCCCCGCCCTTCTTTGATATTGAATTCGCCGAAACTGTGAAACAAGCTAGAGCCGCGAGTTGCGCCGCCAGTGATTCTATCTGATGGTAAGTTGTTGATAGTATCGGGAACAAGGCGCGAACTTTCCGGGCCCAAAGTGCCGTCGGGGACGATTTGGGCGAAGGTTTTCGAGGGAAATAGCAACAGGAAAGCAAACAGTAGGCCGCAAGACAGGCGAGACATAGAGTAATTCCTGTTTTAAAAATGGGAAGAGAAGCGTTCGGGAACATCTCATATCAAATCCGTTAGCATCAGTATAGTAATACCATTTCTCTAAAATCATGCAATACTC
>NZ_CAWPRX010000145.1:0-65092 GCF_963890365.1 Tychonema sp. LEGE 07196
CCCTCTCCCATTCTCCCATTCTCCCATTCTCCCCCTCTCCCATTCTCCCCCTCTCCCATTCTCCCCCTCTCCTTATGGCGTATAAATTAGGTTGAAGTAAATGCCGTTATCTTGCAAATTGTCGCCTTTATCGCTAATTCTCACCAAAGGAAAAGCGTAATCTACGCGCAGGTTCACCTGCGGTATCGGTTGCCAAATTACCCCCAAACCCACACCACCTAAAAATCTCTGATTCGTTAATTTATTAGGATTGTTGGGATTATTCCACACCGTACCCGCATCCAAAAAAGGCGCTAATTGAAGTTTGGGATTTCCCGAAGCATCGCGCTGCAAAGCAATCCGATCCTCGACAGACACTCGGAAGCCGTTATCGCCAGAACGGGCATTTTGGCGGTAGCCGCGCAAAGATTGTCCGCCACCAATTACAAATTGCTGGGAAGGTAACAAACTATTAGCAGACAACTGTAAATCTGATTGCAAAATTAATAAATGTTTGTCGTTCAATCGCTGTACTCGCTGCACTTGACCAAGCCAACTCAAAAATTGTCCGTCAGGGACAGAACCTTCGTTTTGAGTAGCATCAAACAAGCTAGTGCCGATCGTAAATTGCGATCGCAAGGCCCAAGCACCCTGCGGGTCGCGCCGAATGTAGTCCTGTCCCAGCTTAATTGCAGTGGTAGTGCTGACACCCTTGGAGTCCGGGCCGATGCCAAAAGGAAACGGTTCGCCGGCGAGAAAAGTTCTGCTTGTCTGATAAGTAACACCGGCAGACAGGGCAAATTCTTCGATCGGCGTTCTCAGCAGCGGCTGGCGGTAACTTAATTCAAATAAATGCGATTTTCCTGAAATATCAAAAGCGTCAAAAGGTGCTTGTACAATACTGTTGCGGTTCGGTGCCGCCCTCAGTTGCAAAGTGCCGTTCATGGCATTTAGCGGGATGCGGTAGCTGAAATCGAACAAGTCTGAATCGCCTAGCGATCGGTAATAAGCCGCCGCCAGTTCGTCGCCATTTCCTGTGATATTGCGGTGCCGCACACTCACCCCCAATCTTTCGGAACCGACGCTCGGAGGCGAGTAATTGTCAAAGCTGAAACTAGATTGAAACGGATTAGCTTCGGTAACTCTGACGATCAGAATGCTCTCGGCTGCATTATCTCCAGCCCGCAGGCTGGCTTCTACATTGTCGAATAAAGGATCGACTCGCAGCAGCCGGAGTTGGTTTTCCAATGAAGATGTGCTTAAAGGTATTCCGGCACCGAGTCGAATTCGGCTGCGGATGTAACTTTTATGCACTCTTTTATTTCCTTCTACCTCAATTCGGGCTAGCTTGCCTTCGATCACTTGAATTTTGACTACCCCAGCGGTGATAGTTTGGGGCGGCAAGATGGCTCTGGAAGTGATGTACCCGCGACTGAGGTAAATTTCGGTAATTTTGTCGGCGATTTGTTGGATCTGTTCTAGGGTGGCATAACGGCCCTCAAACGGCTTGATTAAGGCGTTAATTTCGTCTTCACTTAATATGGTGCTGTCAATTACTTCAATTTTCTGCACCTGAATTATCGTATTCGGCAGCGGCTGCGGAACTGGTGACGGGGGTTGGGGCGCAACTGTTGGTGGTGTTTGGGGAGGTTGTGGGGAAGGCTGCGGGGCTGGTTGCAGAAATCGATCGCGATTTGGATCGGGTTGAGTCGGGGGCGGTGGCAGGTTTGGAGGTGTCTGGGGTTGGTTTTGGGCTACAACATTGCAATCTAGGGGGTTATGACATTTTGGCTGGCTGTCTGCGAAATTTTTGGCTTCGGGCGACAGTCGCGTATCACAATCTGTTTGATTAATTGTAGAACAGCGATCGGGCTGATTCTCGATCGGGCTGCTTTCGGGAAAATCGGGGAGTTGATTTAAGTTTGTTGCAGTTTCATCTTGTTGGATTTCCAGTTTTTGGAGTGCTAATGCTTCGTTGTCCGTATTTGCTGAGTTGTCAGCGGCCGAAAACTGAGAAATATCATTTGTTTGGGATATAGCTTTATTGGTATAAAAGCAAGCGATAGGGAGCGCTGTTAGAAGTGAAATTCCCAACCGAAATATTGCAATATTTGCTCTCGGGCGCATAATTAATGTTTTTTGTAAAATAAGTTTGTCTTCTGCTTGACTCTGCAAGTTTACCATTTAGTATTGGGCGCAATTTTACTATAAAAATTTGAACAGTCCGGCTTTCAAGAGGCAAGCGAAGCAGAAATGCTCGCGAGCACAAAAATTTGAATTTATTCAGGACGATCGACAAACAAACCCCCAACACCCCAAAATCATCTGTGGCGCTGGCAGATACCGCCCTCGAAACCGGGTTTTTGGTACGCCGCGCACAAATAGAATTATTTTTTGGTTATGGGTGTTAACTCACTGGCGACTAATGGTGCTTGGGCGATTTTGCCGAGTTCGACCGATCTCAACACTTCTGACCACTTGGTGGCTAAACTGCTATCGCTGGGAGACTCTAGGCGCAGTTGAGCTAGAGTTGCCAGGTACTCGTACCAGAGACCTTGTTGGGCGAAGATGCTGAGCTTGGCGCGACTGTCGGGCGATCGATCCAACTGTGTTTTCACTGTTGGGGCGAGTGCGGTGCGGTTGATCCACCCGGACACGAGAACATCATCTGTATAGCTTTGCGGGCTACATTTGATAGTAAAGTACCATTGATAGTTTTTTCCCACTTCCAAGGCTGGCGCGTTGCCGTCGGAGCCGAGGCTGACACTAACGATACCGCCACGGCTAGTTACCATCCGAAAACTTTTTTTGTATACTGTTTTGTCCCTTTCGTCTGCTAACTCAAACTGAACTGTTTTGTCAACGGCTGCGGGAATGTAGTAGAAAAATGTCGGCTTTCCTGATATGGTTTGCCCCATAGTTGATTGGGGAATCAAGGCTGTGATCGGAGTGGGGCAGACTAAGCCCCTGGTTCCTCCCCCTTCCCGCCTTCCGGGTACTCCCTGTTCCGGCGGTTGAAAGTTATTCCAAGCGGCTCCGGGTTGCTTGCTGTTGGTTCTGTTTCCCGTCTGTCCGGGGGGTTGAGCTGTTTGTAAGTTGAGGGGTAGCTGCGGTGTTGAGGAGCGGTGGACGCTTTTTGCGGGGCTGTCGATCGCCTCGGCTGGTATAAAGAAACTACCGGTGCCAACTGCCTGTAAAGACAGAATTAAGGAAAGGGCGCTGGTATTGAGAGCAGACTTCCAAGCCATGATGAACCTGCCTTCTGATGAACCTAAGAACTCGATGCACATTTTTATTCTACCCAAGGTTTTGGCGGATATAGTAATCTGTTGTACTTAATTTATATCTTCAGCCAGATACGATTAGTTTTGCTGCTTCGATCGAATGGGAATTCTGTGTAGCGTTTTTCAGTGGTAGTTTAGTAGTTATACTTACTTCAATTCACAGCAGCAAGTTGGGTTGACCTTGTTACACCCAATTTTGACAATGACTAATATTCCGGGTTTTTTAACTGCGGCGACAGGCTAAAACCTGTATTTTCGTAAACAAACCCGGTTGATGCGTTAGTTTTGGAGACCGGGAATCTCGGTAATGAAGACCGGTGGATCTCAAGCGATCGGCTACAAGTCAAAAGTCAAGTTTTCTGTACAATACCGGCAAGAAATTTAGCATGAACCTCGATTCACCAGTTATCTCGGACAAACAGCCTTCGGGGCTGCGAATGGTCAGACCGATCGGTGTATCTGCACTGCACGGCATTGCTTTTTTGGGAAATCGGTTGTTCGCTGTCGATCGCGCCGAAGGGCTGCTATTGGAGATCGATCGAGAAACTGACAACACTACTGTTTTGAATCCTTATCAAACAGTTAAGTTTGCGGGCGCAACCGGGCTGGCTATTTGGGAAGATACTCTCTGGTTTGCGCGAGGTCAGGATATTTGTTGCTGTCCGGGTGCAATTCGCGATGGGGCGATCGCACAACTCAAACCGGAACATTTTGTTTCCCTTTCTTATCCAGTTGACGGGATTGCTATTTGGCAATCTACGCTTTACGTGACTTGCCAGAGATTGGGCTATATTCTGGTTTTTGACGGGAAAACTGGTCGGGAAATTACTCGATTTTTTGCTCCCGGTATCGGAGTAGAAAATATCACAATCCGGGATGAGGAAATTTGGATTTGCGACAAAACCGAGCAAACTGTTTACTGTTTGGAACGGGCCACAGGAGAAATTAAATTTAGCATTTTGACTCCCTTTGAATATCCTTCGGGTTTGGCTTTTCACAAGGATTCCCAGACCGGTGAAGAGGTTCTCTACGTGGCTTACGCGGGGGATGAGCTTTATATCCGGGATGACCCGAATTCGGAAGATCCTTTTCAGTTGACGAAGCGCGATCGCACTTTTATTCACCCTTTGTATTTTCACTACAATGAGGCAGAATGCTACGCTTTGTCAAACGGTTTTTTGATAGAAATGTCCTATGTGGAGGAACTGTCTCCTCTGGATGAGGTAGAAATCGACAATTTGGAGTGGCGGATTGCTTTACCTTCGGACACTCACCGGCAAAAGGTGAGGAAAATTACGCCAGTCGGGATGCCTTTTACTGAGGAAATTCAGGAAGGAGAACGGGTGGCGGTGTTTAAGTTCGATCGCCTGATGAAGGGGGAACGGCGAATTTTTGGCTGGAAGGCTTTGTTGGAAGTGCGATCGATTAAGTATCAATTGTCGCCTCGGGATGTGGAAAAAATTCCAAAACTGTCGCCGGAGTTTGAAGCTAAGTATTTGGTGGATAATGATAATTTGGCGATGGATACGGAGATTGTGCGATCGGCTGCGGTGGCCTCAATTGGCACAGAAACTAACATTCTCAGGCAATTGTTGAGCATTCGCAATTTTGTTTACGACCAACTTTCTTACGGGATCAGGCCTCACATAGACACACCCGATATTGTACTGCGGCGCGGCATCGGTTCTTGTGGCGAGTACGTAGGGTTGTTGTTGGCTTTGGCAAGGTTAAACGGGATTGCTTGCCGCACAATTGGGCGTTACAAGTGTCCGGCTTTTGCTGACAGAAAAGGTGTGCCGCTGGAACCAGATTTCAATCATGTTTGGCTGGAGTTTTACATTCCGGGCTTTGGCTGGGTACCGATGGAATCTAATCCCGATGATATTCAAGACAGAGGCCCTTATCCTTTGAGATTTTTTATGGGCTTAGCTTGGTACCACGTAGAAATTGGCAAGGGAATTCGGTTTCAAAGTCTCACCAGCGGGGGCGTTCCTCTGAAGAAGGAGGATGTTTCCGTGGGGACTTTGGCAATTAATCATGTCCGGTTTACAATTTTGGAAGAGTTGTTTTAAGGAAGAAGGAAGAAGGAAGAGGGAAGAAGGAAGAGGGAAGAAGGAAGAAGGAAGAAGGAAGAGGGAAGAAGGAAGAGGGAGGATTTTTCTGACCTCCCCCTCTCCTTCTCGCCCAATTCAAAACACGTCCGGTACAATAACGGTTATCAGGTTTGTAGTGAGGAATGCGAGTCTGCAGAGTTTGATGAGGACTTATATTCCTCGTTACAAGCCAATTTGATTAAATTATGTGCGATCGCACATAATCTCAAATCTAAGCCAAGCAGGAGGGGTTGTGGAATTTTCTATTGCTAATTTTCTCGTTTTAGTGGCCTTTGTACTGCTGGTGACTGTCACTGGCGGGGTTGCATATTTGACTTCGGTTGAGTGGCGCGATCGCAGGCGGTTAGATAAGGCTAAACGGAAAAAATAGTCGCTGTTTGCTATTGACAAATTGCATTTTTTATTAAATAAAATAAGACGACCCCAATAGGTCGTCTTGTTTTTTGGTTGATACCAATTTCATAAAGTAGCGCTAGATATTACCCCCCCCAACCCCCCCGCGATTTCGGGGGGGCTAAGAGTTCATCTATAGCACATATGAAAGAAAAATGGTATGAGGTATTTTGACCGCAGATTAACGGAGATTAACAGAGTTGACGCCGATCGACTATTGGTTAATTATCCATCCGCGAATCAGTTCGTTTACCTGTTCTGGTACTTCGTCGTGGGGACAGTGACCGGCTTTGATAAAGTGTTCTGTCAACTGCGGATAGTGTTGGCGAAATTTGGCGCTTCTGTCTGCAGAATTCATCCACGGATCGCCTTCTCCCCACAGCATCAGCAGCGGAGAGGTTAATTGACTCAGCAATAGGTCGATTTTTTCGCCTTGGGGCGTTCGGAATACGGAGGCGAATACTTTGGGGGCACCGGGATCGCAGGAGGGAAGGTAAATTTCTTCTACTAATTGGTCTGTGACGGCGCTTTGGTCGAGATACACTTTTTCTAGGGTTTTCCGAATTGTCGATCGCTGGCGCGCGTACTGGAACAGCAGAAAACTTGCCCAATCTTGCTGGAATAAGGTTTTAGCTACCACAGATATAGCTTTTTGCACGGGCGGGGCTTCGGGTGCGGGTTGGGGTTCGCTGAAGGGGCCGGCGCTGTTGATTAAGATGAGTCCGGCGGCTGATTCGGGACGCTGGGCGGCGACACACAAGGCGGCGTAGCCTCCGAGGGAGTTGCCGGCTAGGACGGCGGGCCGGCCGATGACGTTGGTGATGAAGTCGTGGAGTTGGTCGCGCCAGAGGTCGCCGCTGTACTGAATTTCGGGTTTTGCCGATCGTCCAAATCCGATCAGGTCGATCGCCCAGACTTCAAAGTCTTTGCTCAGGCCGCTGATATTTTTGCGCCAATGGTCTGTGGACGCGCCAAAACCGTGAATTAACAGCAGGGGAGGGCGTTCGGGATGCCGATCGCCGGATCGGACGTAGTATACTGAATGCCCCCGCCACTGCCAGTAAGTGCCGGCTATAGGGGCTGTGGTGATGGTTGGGGTGGTTTGCATAATGTAAAGAAATAATTATTTACTTTAACTATTGTATCGCGACGTTCAGATTTATAAAGTTCGGTAAACGCGCATGAGATTCGCCAGCAAAGGATTTGTCAATTTTGGCCGGTTGGGCGATCGCGGGCAATCTCACTCATTTGCCATAAGTTTTGTAACAAATATTGATTTAATCAAGACTACAGCCGTGCGATTTTTTTGCGCCGACCGGCATTGGAGGAATAGATCAGGTCTTGATGGCAACACACCTAGGTATGATGTTCGTGCCCTAAAGCGGCCAGATCGCTCTGTGGGGCGAGAGAGTCTGGCGCGATCGGCGATGGTTATAGGGATCCATGTTTTAATAGATAGTTTCCATTATTTATATATGGGGATCGTTTCGTGCCGCGACTGTTTACGGCTTGGGAGATGTCGCGGCGATCGCCCGTGAGTTGCCTCGCCCCGACATCAAAAATCTGGTGCAAGTGAAACTGATAAGTAAAATTACTGAGGGTTGCCGCTATTCGTTTCTGAGAATCGCAGAATATTTTGTGACGTTGTTTGCTTTGCTTAAATGCCTAAATACTCTAAGATAGAAATAGAGTGGCGCAGCTCAATTAATTAGCATTTTGAATACTAGGGAGCCAACTTATGCAGGGTGTGAAGTTCATCCACCTGAAAGTTAGGGAGTTTTCTGAGTGATTGCTATTTCAACCCGTCCGACCGGACGCAATTGGATTACGATTAGCTTCGCTTCTACCCTCTACCTTTGTCCTGTTTTGGATCTGCTCCTAGCAGAGGTTCCACAGCGGTGGCAAGCGGAATTGCGGTTAGGGCTTCAAGAAGCTTTGGTAAATGCGGCTAAGCATGGAAACAAGTTAGACCCCAGTAAAACAGTTGGAGTCCGTTTTTCGATCGTCCAAAACCAATACTGGTGGGTGATATCGGATGAAGGTGCTGGCTTTAAAACTCCTTGCGGTTGCGATCTTGATACCGATAATTTTGACAGTCTCATAGCAGAGGATGTTGCAGATAACTCTGCACTCCCCCATGTGGAACAAGAATGTGGTAGGGGACTGTTTATTCTTTACCAAATATTCGATCGGGTAGAGTGGAATTCTCAAGGTACAGAGTTACGGCTGTGCAAAGAAGTTTCCAGTCGCTACCGGCTGCCTCGCTTGCACTAGAAATGATGTTTTGCAGCAGTTTTAGGTTCGGCTAGACTGGCAAATTTTTTCGTTTCCCCGCTGAACCAGGGATTGAAAATTTGGATTATCTGGCTATTGATACTAGATGATAATGCAAAATTTGAGTTTTGAGTTAGAAAAGTATAAAATCTTTTTTAACTCGCAATCGCGCTGCTCGATCGAGCGGCGCGATCGTCTAATTTTTTAGCAACAAATCCGCTGTTCACCTCAAGACTCAGCGACTCACAATTATTTGCCGTGGGTGGGACAGGGAGGAGCAGAGATCGATCGATCCAGCCATCCTGCAGCTTGTTGTAAGCGTGGGAGAGCTTCTTCTGGCTGTTTTTTGAGCAAAAATACCAAAGCGGCCGCAGCTTGCTCGCCCGCGCGCGCAGAACGGTTGGCTTTGAGGCGGTGCCAATCTTTTTCGGAGATGGCGAGGCGCGCTGCTAGAGCTTGAGCTAGTTCTACCGTGCTAAGCTCGTTGAGGTTGACAGTTTGGGTTGTTTGTGCGGTTTCAAGCATAGGTGGCAATTATAGGGATTTGGCTAGGGTTTCTGAAATTTTTTAAATAACTGCACATAATAATAACAATTTAATTGGGAATCGGTTTTTTATTCTCGTCAGGTTTGCAGATCGAAATGCCTCAACAGCCGTCAGAGTTAAATCAAAAAGAGCAAGAAAACGAGTTTGTGCAGGCGCTCGCAGCAGTGGAGCGATCGCTCGCAGCCGTCAAAGAGCGTTACACTCAAATTCAGGTCGATCGACAGCGCCAAGACGAACTCGGGCACCGGCGCGAAGACGTGCGCCAGTCTCTGCGCCAAAATCCATTGCCGCAACTCAAGCAAGAATTGCGGGAAATTGAGCAAGAATTGGAAACGATCGAGTTAAATTTAGAAAGCAGCCTGTTTTCTTGGGGAAGCATAAAACAACCTTTTTGGCAAGCAGTTCGCTTTGGGGGACTCGGCATTTTGATCGGTTGGATTTTGAAATCCTACGCGGGTTGAATTATGTTGGGATTTATGATTTTTTTTACCGCAGAGGGCGCAGAGGGCGCAGAGGAAGAGAAAAGAGAGAATTTTGGTGCAAAATATTAAATAAACAGGAGTGGATATTATGACAAGTCAACGAATTGCAGCAATTTTGCGCGGTGGTGAACCGGGCGAAACTGTCACTGTTCAAGGTTGGGTTCGTACTAAGCGCGAATTGAAAGAATTCGCCTTTGTGGAAGTTAACGACGGTTCGGCGATGGCTAATTTGCAGGTAGTCATCAATGCTGATTTGCCGGATTTTGAAAATATACTCAAACAACTTAATACAGGTGCATCTTTAGAGGTGTCGGGCGTGTTGGTAGCGTCACCGGCGAAAGGACAGCGAATTGAATTAAAAGCTTCGCAAGTACAAGTTTACGGCGAAGCAGACCCGCAAACTTATCCGCTGCAAAAAAAGCGCCATTCATTGGAGTTTTTGCGGACAATCGCCCATTTGCGGCCGCGCACAAACACCCACGGCGCTGTTTTTAGAGTCCGCAATGCTTGTTCGGCGGCGGTACATCAATTTTTTCAGGAACGCGGATTTTTGTGGGTTCACACTCCGATTCTTGCTGCTAGCGACTGCGAAGGTGCGGGGGAAATGTTCGCTGTTACCAACTTTGATTTAAAGAATGTGCCGCGCACGGATTCGCAAGAGGTTGATTATGCGAAGGACTTTTTTGGAAAGCGCGCTTATTTAACAGTTAGCGGCCAGTTGGAAGCGGAAGTTATGGCGATGGCTTTCGGCAATGTTTATACTTTTGGCCCGACTTTTAGAGCGGAAAATTCTAATACTTCGCGACATTTGGCTGAGTTTTGGATGATTGAACCGGAGATGGCTTTCTGCGATTTGCAGGGTGATATGGATTTGGCTGAGGCGTTTT
This sequence comes from Tychonema sp. LEGE 07196, assembly GCF_963890365.1. Classification (NCBI taxonomy): domain Bacteria; kingdom Bacillati; phylum Cyanobacteriota; class Cyanophyceae; order Oscillatoriales; family Microcoleaceae; genus Tychonema; species Tychonema sp. LEGE 07196. Next base: position 9,960 of record NZ_CAWPRX010000145.1, read on the forward strand.
TAAAGTATATCTTTAATTACGTTTTGGAGCATTGCCCGGAGGATATGGAGTTTTTCAACGAACGGATTGACAAGACGGTTTTGGCTGCGGCTGAAAATATTATTAACAATCAGTTTGAGCGGATTACTTACACGGAGGCGATCGCACTTTTGGAAAAAGCCGACAAAAAATTTGATTTTCCCGTAAGCTGGGGCTTAGATTTGCAGTCGGAACACGAGCGCTATTTGGCTGAGGATTTGTTTAAGAAGCCGACAATTGTCAGCGATTATCCGGTCGGGATTAAAGCATTTTATATGCGTTTAAATGAAGACGAGAAAACCGTGCGAGCTATGGATGTTTTGGCTCCGAATATTGGGGAAATTATCGGCGGTTCGCAGCGGGAAGAACGGCTGGATGTGTTGGAGCGGCGCATGGAAGCGCAGGGTATGAATAAGGAGGAGTTGTGGTGGTATTTGGATTTGCGCCGCTACGGTACTGTTCCTCACGCTGGCTTTGGTTTGGGGTTTGAGAGGTTGGTGCAATTCATGACGGGAATGGGGAATATTCGGGATGTAATTCCGTTTCCGAGAGCGCCTTTGACTATTGATTTTTAGATGCAGACGGCGGTTGAAACCGCACCTACAAAAACAAAGTCCGCCTCTGCGGACTGAAGACAATAACATAATCTTCCAGCGTGTTCTTTAACCCGCAGAGGCGGGTTTGGTCTGTATAGACGCGGTTTCAACCGCAAGCGTCTTCTTTTCCCATCTCAAATCTAAAATCTCAAATGGTATGAGTTAATGGTTCTTCAAATCTTATCAAGTTCCACAACACCAAATGTCACTTGGGAAGCCCTACGGGCCGACTTTGTTTTACCGGACGATCCTGTGGAAAATATTCAACAACCGCCGCTTGCTGCTGCTCTCACCGATGCTCTGGGTGCCGCTGGACGCATTGAACAGATCGCCCCGATCGGTTCCCATTTTGGACTGGTAGCGACGGTAAATAAGCAGACTGTCGTCAAAGCACCGGATTGGTTTTTCGTGCCGCAAGTGCATGGAGTTGCAGAGGGCACGATTCGCCGCAGTTACACGCCGAATCTGGAGGGTGCGCCGGTATCGGTGGTGATGGAGTTTTTGTCTAATGAAGATTACAGCGAATTGTCCGTGCGATCGACTCCTCCCTACGGCAAGCTCTACTTCTACGAACAGATTCTGCGAGTGCCGACCTATGTGACTTACGACCCCTACGAACCCAAGCTGGAAGTGCGGTATTTGCTCAATGGAGCCTATGAAACGCAGGCTGCTGATGCGTCAGGACGGGTGCGGATTCCAGAGTTTGATTTGTGGCTGGGGATTTGGTCGGGGGAACGGCTGGGCCAAACTATGAATTGGCTGCGCTGGTGGGATGAAGCTGGAAATTTGCTGCTGTGGAGTTCGGAACAGGCGGAATATGAACGGTTGCGGGCCCAACAGGAACGTCAGCGGGCGGATTTATGGGCGGCTAAGTTGCGGGAGTTGGGTGTTGATATCGATCGGGTGACATGAATCGGGCGATCGGGCAAATCGCTACTCAATCCAAATTGACTATAGGGCGCTTCAAACCCAGGATTACTGCTTGAATGCGATCGGGTTCAAATTGGTATTATAGCGCGATCGCTTACCAACTAAGCATTAATTATATCGGCCAGATCGGGGGAAAGAAAGAAGTGGGGAAATAGTAAAGTCTCTAAATAGTGAAAGTTTATTCCATAAAGTTTTTTAATTTCTTTGATTTGTCCAATAATCTGCTCCTTATTGATACTGTGATTGCTTTTAATTCCCACAATCATTATATTCTTACTCGTATGTTCAGCAGCTATAAACTCAAAAACCTTAGTCTTATAGCCCGACAATTCAAGTAAAAGCGCTCTCAATCCATCAGTCACTATTTCCGATTGCCTCTCCAGCAAAATACCAGACTTTAGGAGATCCTTCAAAACCATATTCGGATGAATTTGTTTCCTAACTTGCTTGTGGCAGCATGGTGCTAGGATGATCAAAGAAGAATCAGACTGTATCCCTTTATAAATTGCATCATCTGTTGCAGTATCGCAGGCATGAAGTGCGATAGTTATGTCTGATTTTTCGGCGCTATAGTTACTGATGTTTCCTTGGTTAAAATGTAACCTTTCAAAATTAACTGATTGGGCAACAGAGTTACAAAAATCTACTAAATGTATTCTGCTTTCTATACCAATAACCGATGCTTCCTTGTCTAAAATATTGTTCAGAAAATCATATATTGCGAAGGTTAAGTATCCCTTGCCTGAACCCATGTCAACTACAGAAATATGACTTTTTTCTGCTAATTATGATGATTCAACTAAGCCATGTATGATTTCCACAAACTTATTTATCTGTCTGAACTTATCTTCCATCGTTCTTACGACATTACCTTGACTATTGGTAATGCCTAATGCTCTGAGGTATACATTATTTTCTGATTCAATATACCGTTTCTTCCTGCGGTCGTGTTGCTGCGGAGTCGTATCAACAGGATTGGTAAAAGTGGGCTTAATAAAATTAATTTTAGGGTGTTTCTTTTTCCCATATTCAAGTTGAACATCTTGCTCGATCGAGAATAATCTAATACTCATAAATTCACTGCCAATCAGGGTTTTGATTAAATCTAATCCCTCTTCGATTGGGTAATTTTTGACTGTTTCCTTAGTTTTGTAACTATAGGTAAAAGAAAGCTTTATGCTTGCTTTTAATTCTACAATTCTCACAATAATTTTAGTTAAACCGTCTTCTCCTCCTCTATACTTTCCTAAAGTTAATCTGATAAATTCTTGATTTTCTATACTAGAACCTAAAATTAACTCGAATTGCTCTTGCGTGTTGATATTCATTATATTATTCATTAGCCGTAAGGTTCGCACTCGAAAACTTATATCAAATTCGTTAGCATCGGAATAGTAAATTAACAGTTAACAGCTAACAGCTAACAGCTAACAGCTAACAGCTAACAGCTAACATTTAACATTTAACAGCTAACAGTTAACTGTTAACATTTAACATCATGTATGAGTGCAACCGCAATTGATATTACAAATTAGATTCACAATCTCACAGTGACACACCACACAATAGTCTGGTGCGTCACAGGAATCATCGATTAAGTCGCGGACGGAATTGTGATATCAACAGATTGCACTTTTACCGCCGTTCCCAAACTCGATAGTGGCGGTTGAATTGCCGCAGTATTTCCCACTACTAATGTTACCAAATTTTCCGGTTTCAAGTAAGTCTTGGCTACGCGCTGCACGTCGGCAATTGTGGCTGCTTCGATGCTGCGGCGGTAGCTAAAAATGAAATCTTCGGGATAACCGTAGTATTCGTAGCGCATTAGTCTCGACAAAGTTTGACTGGGATTTTCAAATTTGAAGATGAAAGAATTGAGGGTGGAATCTTTAGCAAAAGCTAATTCTTCGGCGGTAATTGGTTCGGTGCGGATACGATCGATCTCTGCGCGAATTGCCTTGATAAACGGTACTGTCGCGTCCGATCGCGTTTGGCCACCAGCGACAAACACCCCCGGATAGTCATATCTCGGACTCCAAGCGGCGTAAACTGTGTAAGCTAAACCTTGGCGCGATCGCACATTATTGAACAAACGCCCGCCAAAACCGTTCAAAACCCCATTCATCACGTCCAAAGCACCGTAATCTGGACTGTTGAGCATTCCGCCCAAATGTCCCATCTGCACGTAACTTTGACTCAATTGCGGCTGGTTTACAAAAAATACACCGCCCTCCTTTGCGGGCGATACCGTTGGTAGCGCTGGCACTTCTGCATTTTGAGTCGGTTGCCAATTCCCGAATTTTTGCTCCACGAGCGATCGCATTTTAGCAGTATCAAAGTCACCAGAAATACCCAAAATCATATTCTTGGGGTGGAAATACTTCTGGTAGAAACTCACCAAATCGTCGCGAGAAATATTTGCGAGGGTTTTGTATTCTACCGTGCGGGCGTAGGGACTGCGATCGCCATAAATTAACTTTTCAAACTCGCGCCCGGTAATATCGTTAGGATCGTCATTGCGGCGGGCGATCGCACCTTGAGTTTGATTCTTCGCTAAATCCAACTTTTCCTGTTCAAAAATTGGCTCTTGAATCACCTCCGCAAACAAGTCAAACACCGATTCCAAATCTTCAGCTAAAGCACTAAAATTAGCGCTACCAGAAGCAACATCAACCCCCGTTTCTACCGCAGCCGCTTGCTGTTCTAGCAACTGATTTAATTCATCAGCCGTATGCCGGCCCGTGCCGCCAGTTCGCATCACTTCTCCTGTCAAACCTCCCAGTCCAATTTTATCCGCAGGTTCAAAGCGATCGCCCGTGCGAAATAGCGCCGTTCCCCCGACTAACGGGAGTTCCCTGTCTTCCATCAGATAAACTCGGATGCCATTTTTTAGCTCGAAGCGAGTGTATTTAGGCAGTTTAATTTCTGGTACCGCCGGGAATGTTAATTCGTCATAGTGTTTTGGCCCTGCCGCGAAGGAAGGTAACAAATTAAACGTGCCCAATGAAACAGTAAAAATGCAAAGTGATAGCAGAAATAACTTTACTTTTTTTAGTTTCAATTTAGTCCTTGTCATTCTTTCTCCTAATTTTAATCTGTTGACAATTCGACGAGGTAGAGCGTCGGCATCTGCATTTCCAGGCAGAGCCTGAAAACGAGTGCTTTTTACCTTTTTAACTGGTTTAACTGGTTCCCTGGCTCTGCCTGGGAACCGATATCTAGAGGCTCTGCCTCGCTGATTTGAAATTCGACGAGGCAGAGCCTCGGGATCTGCATTTCCAGGCAGAGCCTGGAAACGAGCTAAGTTGGCAAGAAGGGGCAGAGTCGGGAAACAAATTTTCCTTCTTCCTTCTTCCTTCTTCCTTCTTCCTTCTTCCGACGGACTTACATCCGTTACATCCGTTACATCCGTTACATCCCGTACATTGCTCGTTGCCGAACTTCCTTCTTCCTTCTGATTAAAGCGACAAAAGCTTACCAATCGTGCGGTTTTCCGGGCGGAAAGTTGCCTGAGAAACTCGCTGAATGTCAGCAGGCGAAACAGCAGCGATCGCATCCAATTCCTTAAACAAATTTTTCCACGAACCAGTTTTTACTTGATAGTCCAGCAGGGAAAATGCCATGCCCATATTAGAATTGAGCGATCGCAACAAACCCGCTCTCGCCTGAGTTTTCACCCGCTCCAATTCCATAGCAGAAACCGGCTCATTTTTCAGGCGATCGATTTCCTTACTCAAAGCCGCAGCTACTTCATCAACCGTCTTGCCCGGAGCAGTTTGAGCATAAAATAACATCAAATTCGGGTACTTTTCCCCCGGATAGCCGCTGAAACCTTGAGCCGCTAGCGCCAGTTGCTGCTGCTCTACCAAAGACTTGTAAAGCCGAGATGTGCGGCCGTTGCTGAGCAAAGAACCAATAATTTCATAAATCGCATTGTCGGGATGATTCATCGCCGGCCTGTGATATCCTTCCAAATACCAAGGTTGAGTTTTTAACTTCAGCGTGACTTCCTTAGTTTGCGTTTGCGGAGGCTCCACAATTTCCAAGTCAGAAGGTGCTGGTTTCGCTTTGTAGCGGCCGAAATAAATTTGAGCGAGCCGCTTCACTTCCGAAGCTTTCACGTCTCCTACCACCGCTGCTGTTAGCTTGCTGGGGATGTAGTGAGTCTCAAAAAACTTCTGCACCTGTTCTCGTGTCAGGTTTTTAATGTCTTCGGTGTAGCCAATTACGGGGCGGCGGTAGGGATGAACCGAGAAGGCTGTGCTGGCAAAAGCTTCAACCATTTGTCCGATCGGAGAATTCTCAGTTCGCAGCCTCCGTTCTTCTAAAATTACCTGTTTTTCCTTGTAAAATTCCCGAAATACAGGTTCTAGAAATCGCTCTGATTCCAGCGACATCCACAGTTCTAATTTGTTAGCTGGGAGGCTGTAAAAATACATTGTCGAGTCGGTAGAAGTAGCGGCATTTAGTCCGACTCCGCCTGCTTGTTCGACTATTTTGCCGAATTCGTTGCGCTTGACAAATTGCCCTGCTTCTGCTTCAACTTTGTCCAATTCTGCTCTAAATTTGGCGACTTCTTCGGTTTTGCCGATCGCCTTGGCTGCTTGCATTTGCTCGAAGAGTTCGTCTTGTTTTTCTAGCAGCGGCTTTTCGGCTTTGTAGTCGGTAGTACCGATTTTTGGCGTGCCCTTAAAAGCTAAATGTTCGAGATAGTGGGCGACTCCGGTTTGACCGTCGGGTTCGTTTGCGCCTCCTACGTCAGCGTGAATTAAAAACGATGCTACGGGCGATCTGGGCCTTTCGAGCACCACGAATGTCATGCCGTTGTCGAGCTTGAATTCGGTGACTTGCTCGATTACTCGATCGAGCGACGGTTGAACAGACATTGCTGGAGAGCCGTTAGCGGGCATCTCGCGGGCGGAGGCGATTTGAGGGCAAATTCCCCACCACAGCATTACAGCAGCCAGCAGGGAGGCGATGAATCGAGTTGGGCGGGGCGATTCCCTAGGGGATAGCTTCGCCGCGCGTGGTTTTTGGAACTGCGGGGTCATTCGATTTTAGATTTTAGATTGGGGATTTTGGATTGTCAAACAAATAAATGTTGGCGATCGATGCCAGGGATGCTTTTCTAAGGATAAAGATTTTTGGAGGCATAAGCGATCTGTTGCGCCGCAGATGTTAGGCTGATACAGCCAATCTCAAAAAGAATCTGGATCTCGGCGAGGAGTTTGAAGTTTAAGATTAAAGCCGCGCACAACTTAAAACTTAACATTATTTCGCCCGCCCGTCCCAAACCCGCAATTCCAAGTCACCAATTACCGATTAAGCCATGCGAATTTTTAATCAGTCTCCTCCTTCAGAAACAGAAACCAAAAAGCGGATTTTACAAGCGGCTGTGCGGTTGTTTGCCCGCAGCGGATACGACGGTACGACAACTCGCGATTTAGCAGCGGCGGCAGGGGTGGCGGAGGGTACGCTATTTCGACATTTTGATAATAAAAAAGCGATTTTGATTCAAGTGGCGACGGAAGGATGGGTGGAAATACTGACAGATTTGCTGACAGAATTGAGTGAGATGGGCAGTTACAAAGCAGTGGCTCAGGTGATGCGCCGGCGGATGGTGAATATCCGCGCAAATAGCGATATGATGCGGGTCTGTTTTTTGGAAGCTCAGTTTCACCCGGATTTGCGCGATCGCATTCAGTTAGAAGTCATCGGAAAAATGAGCGTTGTGGCTGAGGCTTTTTTTGAAACGGCGATGGAAAAAGGAGTTTATCGGAAGATGAATCCGAAGATTGTCGCTCAGGTATTTTTGGGAATGTTTGCAGTAGCCGGTTTTAGTCAAAATACGATTGGGGAACCAAATGCTTCTCCGCAAGAAATGCAGGAAATGGCCGAAGGATTAGCAGATATTTTTCTGAACGGCGTTTTAGTTAAGGATTAGTCAGTAGTCAGTAGTCAGTAGTCAGTAGTCAGTAGTCATCTTGCCCGAAGAGCGAAGCCGAAGGGTGGTCATTAGTCATTGGTCATTAGTCATTAGTAGTTCGCGTCTTTTTTCCTTCTTTATTCTTCCATACATCCGTTACATTCGTTACATTCGTTACATCCGTTACATCCGTTACATCCGTGGAGCGAATCCGTTACCGAACTTCCTTCTTCTTATGAGCAAAGTTTTGGACTATTATATTCGGCCGCTAACGCAGGAAGACGAGCCTTTTCTGTGGCAAATGCTGTATGAAGCGGCGCACGTGGCAGAAGAAGGCGAATCAACGGTGGAAGCTGTTGTAAATCATCCTTTAATTGCTAAATATGTCAAGGATTGGGGACGTGCAAACGATATGGGCTTCGCAGCGATCGCCTGCAACAGCAGTCAGCCGATAGGAGCAGCCTGGCTGCGTTTATTTACAGGGGATGACAAGGGATTTGGCTGGGTAAACGATACCATCCCGGAATTGGCGATCGCGCTTCTTCCAGAATATACAAATCAGGGTATAGGAACGCAGTTGTTGGATCGTCTGTTGTCAGCAGCCAAAGCATCTTATCGCTCGGTATCGCTGAGTGTCCGAAGCTCAAATCTGGCCCTGAGTTTGTACGAGCGATCGGGATTTAAAGTAATTGAGGGAAACGAGACAATCAACCGCACGGGAGGGACATCATTGATTATGCAAATAGATTTTGATTGAGTGAATTATTCGTCGTTAAATTCGTACACTTGCTGTACCCAATTCTCCCGAATATCCTGCCATTCATCGGACAATACTTCCCAAGTTGTATTGCTTTCTAGTTCCAACAATAAACTTGATACTTCTTCCAGAGTCGATGCTGAATGACAGTCTTCTTTCCAACTTTTTCGGAGAAGTTTCCATTGACTCTGTACCGCTTCCCACTCGATTTCTGATTCCAATTCAATTAGATATTCTGCTAGCTGTGACGGTTCTACGGCTGCTTGCACTTCTCTCACCCAACTGTCGCGACGTTCTTTCCATTTTTTCGTGACTGCTTCCCAGGTAAGGTTGCTTTCAAACTCTAACAGTAACTGGTTCAGTTCTACCATATTAAATGTTTTATTGTTTGCAGTTTGTGCTATTTTATTACAAATTGTATTGATTTAGACTGTTTGTTTTTTATAAGGAGAGATGTGGCTTTTTGGGAAACGGCGATGCAAAAACAAGTTTATCGAAAGATGAATCCGAAGATTGTCGCTGAGGTATTTGTGGGAATGTTTGCAGTCCCGTGCTTCAGTCAAAATACGATGATGGAGCCGAATACTTGAGTCATTAGTCCTTGGGAAATCTTAGAGCCTGAAAACGCATATTTACAGGCTCTGAATTGTCGAAACTACTCCTTAAACTTGTGCATTTGCTGTACCCAATTGTCTCGATTATCCGACCATTCATCAGCCATAGCTTCCGAATTTGTCTGGGTTTCTAGTTCCAGCAATAAACTTGATACTTCTTGAACAATGGATGCTCCCAGACATTCTTCTACCCAACTGTTCCGACGCTCTTTCCACTGAATATCAAACGATTCCCCCTGCAAGTTGGATTCAAATTCAACTAGCAATTTTGCTAGATATGTCAGGTTAACTGATGCTGCCACATCGCTCACCCAACTTTCCCGGCGCTCTTTCCATTCTTTTGTGACTTGTTCCGATTTGACATTTCTTTCAAACTCTAAGAGTAACTGATTTAGTTCTACCATCTTAAATGTTGGATTTTTTGTAGTTTCTGCTACAATTATACCAAAATTTTCAATAAACAAAGTGTTAATTTTTTTTAAGATTGCGGTCGCAGTGAAACTACATAATAAATAACTGAATAATGAAGGATGAATTTACGTTAGATATGTTAGACTTTCCCAGCGCTTGGAATCGGGGGGAAGGCGACTGGGCGGGAATAGCGGCAACTATGAAGAGAGGAGAAACTGTAGAAGTAATTCAAGAAGTTGGTTCTACTTTGTGGCAAAACAGTTTACCAGACAATCATTCCTTGTATTGGGAAGGGGAAAATCTGTCAACTATCAAAGGGCGAATTTGGATTAGTTTCACCCAGAGAAGATTTGCACCGGAATCTACTTTACCAAAGGTTCAGTTGCACCCGCGAGTGTTGTGGGTAGGGATAGGTTGCGAAGGCGGAACGCCACGGGAATTAATCGAAACTGCGATTCAAAATGTCTGTCGGGGCGCTCATTTGGCCGAAAGTGCGATCGCAGGTATTGCTACTGTTGATACTAAAGCAGGTGAAGTCGGTTTGCTGGAACTTTGTGCTGGGCGAAACTGGCCGTTAAAAACCTTTGCTGCGGATATTTTAAATTCTGTCGAAGTTCCGAATCCTTCCAATGTGGTAGCGCAAAAGGTCGGGACTAAAAGTGTAGCAGAAGCGGCTGCACTTTGTGCGATCGCCCAAATTGTAACCGCCCGCCAACATCAAGAAACGCAGATATCCATCAGTCATCCGCGTTTATCTGCGTGTGGGGCTGTTTCCCATCCCCTCTTAGTTCCCAAAAAAATCTTTCGATCGGAAAAAAAACTAGGCTCTGTTACAGTAGCGGTTGCTGTTTGCCCGATCGACTATCTGGGATAATATCTTCCTAATCCAAAGTGCTCGGATTCACAAAACGACCAATCAACCCAGAAACAAACGACAAAACAATCGAACCAAACAAAGCAGGCCAAAAACCGTTAACTGCAAAACCAATATTGAATATACCCGCCAACCAGGAAGCCAAGGAAAGCGAAATTGCATTCACAACAAACAAAAACAAACCTAAAGTAATCACAGTCAAAGGAAGCGTCAGCAGTGTAATAATCGGCCTAACAACCGCATTCACCAATCCGATCACCACAGCAGCCACCATCGCCGCCGGAAAACTAACCACCGCAATACCTGGTACAATGTTAGCTGTAATCACCAGCGAAACTGCGGCTACTATCCAAGTTAAGAAAAAACTTAACATATCGCTTTTTTCATCTCCATCACTATTAATTGAGATTGTAACTGTTTGGTCGATCGACCAAAGTTCGGGATACACTACAAAATACCCACCTTGTGAGAATATCAGACTTATGAAACTCCGGCAACTAGCAGCATTCCTCTTAGCGCTAACTATCTTCATCCTCCCGCGGCCAGCCCTAGCTCAATCTAAATATTACGATCCGCCGCTGTCCTTTAGCAACGCCGAACTCACAAGACGCGATTTTTCCGGTCAAATGCTGCGGGCTGCTGAGTTTTCTAACGCTAATATGGACTTAACTAATTTTTCTAATGCCGATTTGCGAGGAGCAATTATGAGCGCTTCGGTGATGACTGAGGCGAATTTGCACGGCGCAAACTTAACTAATGCCATGATCGATCAAATTAAATTTACTAAGGCTGATTTAAGCGATGCCATTTTAGTGGAAACAATTTTGTTGCGTTCTACTTTTGATGGAGTTGATATCACCGGTGCTGATTTTACTGACGCAATTATGGATGGCGCACAAGTTAAAGAATTGTGCGCGAAAGCCAGCGGAATCAATTCTCAAACAGGGATTTCTACTCGCGATTCCTTGGGATGCCGCTGATACCATCTCCGGTCAATTACTGATGATTGTTTGTTGGGTGGGGGATGGTTTTTGAGATTGTTTGGGACGATTATGGTTGGTGAACTCGCCCCTAAGAAACCCTATTTTGTCGGGGCAGGTTCACCCTAAATATATAACGATTAGCAACAATTTAGATAAACCCGCCCCCACACCACCAATAATTTACTTTGCTTTTTTCTGTGAAGCCTCATAATTATCGCTCATTAACTGATTAACTTCTGGATTGTAAATCCGCAGATAGTTCCAGTAATTCTCAAACACCGATTTTACGTATCCTTTCGTTTCAGGAAACGGAATTTTTTCCGCAAAAGCATCCGGGTCGCTAAAGCTAAATCTCTTCAACCAATCTGCTACTGCATTCGGCCCGGCATTGTAACTCGCCACAGCTAACATCGAGTTATTCTTGTATTCGTCGTGAGTGTGATCCAAATACCAAGTTCCGAGTTTAATATTGTCGTCTATATTCTCCAATGAATATTTTTTGAGATTAATTTTCTCAGCAACCCAAGTTGCTGTCTCCGGCATTACTTGCATTAAACCTGTCGCGCCCACTACTGATTTAATACCAGGCATGAATCGCGATTCTTGCCGGATTAATGCTGTCACTAATAATGAATTTATTTGGCGCTCTTGAGACCATTTAACAATGGTTTCTAGGTACGGAAAAGGATATAATGCTTGCCAATAGGCCGGCTGCTGTCTGAGGGCGAGGTATTCGGTTCTATCGTCTGGTTTTTCGCGCTGCCGCAAACTCCCAATCATCCACAAACCGTCTAAGTTGTCTCCTACTCCAATTCGCATTAAACCGTCGGTAAATTGTTCGGAAATACTCGGTTCGATGCGGTCGATAAATTCTATTTGCCACAGCGTCCAAGCATCTCTATCTTGACCTAGTTGATAGAGTTCTTTTAATGCTGGAGAACCTGCGCTTGGTTCCGGGCGCTGAAGCGGCCGCACTACCTTGGGAGACAAATCTCGGACTGTGGTGAAGTCGCCTACTGGCCAGCCGAGAAGTACGGCCGACCGCCATGCAAAATATGATTCGGGATAGCGTAAAATGGTGTATTCAAATGATGTTTTTGCATCTTGGTCGCGGCCGAGTTGCTGCGCCCATTTCCCCACCCAAAATGCTGCTTCTGGTGCTTGTTCGCTGTCGGGATTGTTGGTGGTTAGTTCCCTCGCCCACTGCCAAGCTGATTTTAAATCTCCGGCTTTGGCATATTGTTGGGCGATCGCCCAACGTAACTCACTTGCTTTATCAGAATTACTGTATTTTGTCAATAGCAATTTGCGGGTATCTGAGGCGGATTTAGCGCTGTTTGCTTTGTCGAGAAGTTTGGATTTGTCTAGCAAAGCTTCGGGGGCATAATTGGGAAATTTGCCGATCGCGCGATCGAGCAAAACCATCGCATCCTTGGGTTCATTCAGTCGCGACAGCCGAATTAAACCCAAACCAGTATCTTCGGAATCGGGAAACGCCGCAATTAATTCTTGATAGGCAATTTTTGATTCTGGAATTTTGCCGTCAAGCCACAAACCGCGAGCTTTCCGGTAAAGATTTTTGGCGGTGCGGGGAGCTTTTCCGTAAGCAATTGCTCCTTTGCCGTAATCCTGTTTTTCCCAATATCCAAAGGCAATTTCTTCCCAATCTTCGGGTTTCAAACTAGCGCTGTTTTGCTGCACCAATTGTTCTAATAATGTACCGTAATCTTTGACATAATGACCGTGTTTTGCTACTAGCAGCATCAACTGCGGTTGGTTGGGATTTTCTTTTAACTTCTTCAGGGCAATTTCTATGCTACGCGGATGAGCGGGAAATTCAGTAATTGCCTGTTGCCAATATTCCGGTTTTGACTTGCCTAAAACATATAAAGCTTCCGCTGCTACTGGGTCGTTAGGATAATTTTTGAGCAGTTCTTGCCAAGCTTTTTGTGCTTTGCCTTTGTCGCCACTTAATTCGTAAGCTTGGGCGCGTTTTTGGGCAATATGAGAGGCTAAAACAGGATATTGTTGCTCTAAATTGTCCAATAATTCTAATGCTTTGGTGGCATCTCCTTGCTGGATTAAATCGCTGGCCAGCAGGTAGCGGGCGCGACTTTGAGGGGAGATTTCCTGCTGGGGGTTGGTACTTGCAGGCTGCAGGGTGGCGAGTTCAACTAATTTCGCCGATCGCTCCTGGGGTGAGAGCGAGACGAGCATCTTAACCGACGACGCTGCAGAATTCGCTGCATCTAGGGGCTGCTGAGCCTTCTGGAACGGGCCGACACCCATCAATTTTGCTGCAGCCACCAAAGAGCCGAGCACCATCACGCAAACTGAAACACTGATTAAAATAGAAAGTTGGGTTTTACGTTGCTTTAACATGGGAAAATTTCAGATAATTAAGAATAGAAAACCGATCTGTTGTCAAGAGGCCTCACAGGCATCCTGGCTGTTCCATGCCATCGCTGGCATCGAGCCCGTTCCACGCTGATATAGTACCAGAATTTATTTTGATGTGGAGCGGGGAATTTGTGCGATCGATATATTTACGCTCACCAAGGAAAAACCAAAAACCGCCCACAACAAAGTACAATCAAAAATCTCAAATCTAAACAGTAAATCAAAACATGGAATTTCTAGTCACCGATACGCCCCGTTCTGCTTGGACGGGAGATGCCCTAGCAATTGGTCTATTTGAGGACGCTTTGGAACTCACGGGCGATTTGGCACAATTAGACGAACAACTCGCAGGCACTTTAAAAGAGCTGATTCAGGAAGTAGATTTTAAGGGCAAAACCGGCACCAGCGCCATCGCCAGAGTCGGCGGCAACAATCCGATTCGCAAAATTGCGATCGTCGGTTTAGGAAAAGCCCCAGACTTAAAATTAGACACCGTGCGGCAAGCTGCAGGCGTTTGCGCCAAGTTAGCCAAAAAAGAGAAATGTAAAACCCTCGGAATTAGCTTTCCTGTCTGGAAAAACGCGCCGGACGCTACAGCAAGCGCCATCGTCGAAGGTGTAGAACTCTCCCTGCATCAAGACAACCGTTTCAAATCGGAACCAGACAATAAAACCCCGCAGGTCGAACAAATTCAGTTGCTCGGTTTTGCCGGTACCGAAAGTGCGATCGCCCGCGCCCGCCAAATCACTGCCGGAGTCATTTTAGCACGGGAATTAGTCGCAGCGCCGGCCAATTATGTCACCCCAATTACAATGGCAGAAACTGCTAAAAGTCTAGCTGCAGAATGCGGTTTAGAATTAGAAATACTGGAGCGGGAAGACTGTGAAAAACTAGGTATGGGAGCCTTTCTCGGCGTTGCCCTAGCATCGGATTTGCCGCCTAAATTCATCCATTTAACTTACAAACCCGAAGGTACACCGCGCCGCAAAATAGCAATTGTCGGCAAAGGATTGACCTTTGATTCCGGCGGTTTGAACATCAAACCAACCGGTAGCGGCATTGAAATGATGAAAGTAGACATGGGCGGCGCGGCAGCTACCCTGGGAGCGGCAAAGGCGATCGGACACATCAAACCAGATGTCGAAGTTCACTTTATCAGCGCCGTCACCGAAAACATGATTAGCGGTCGCGCCATGCGCCCTGGAGACATCCTCACAGCTTCCAACGGCAAAACAATTGAAGTCAACAATACCGACGCAGAAGGGCGTTTAACCCTGGCTGACGCTTTGGTATTTGCTGATAAATTGGGACTTGATGCAATTGTCGATTTAGCAACTCTGACAGGCGCTTGCGTAATTGCATTGGGCGAAGATATCGCCGGTTTGTGGAGTCCTCAAGATAGCGTCGCCGCCGAAATAGTCGCCGCCTCAGAATTGGCAGGCGAAAAGTTTTGGCGAATGCCGATGGAAGAGAAGTATTTTGATGGTTTAAAAGCATTGCACGCTGACATGAAAAACACAGGTCCCCGTCCCGGTGGTTCGATTACAGCGGCGCTCTTTTTGAAGCAGTTTGTCAAGGATACTCCTTGGGCGCATTTAGATATTGCCGGCCCGGTTTGGATCGAGAAAGAAAACGGCTACAACGGCCCCGGAGCTACAGGTTTTGGAGTTCGGACTTTGGTGCATTGGGTGCTTGGAGGCGCTTAATTAATTGTGGATTATTAATAAGCGCAAAAATTGAGATTTGCGCTGCCTTAAAAGTCCGCTAATTGGGAGCATTTCCGGCTGGGGAAAAAGCATTTTTCCTGAAAATTGCTGTCGGGAGCATCTGGTGTTTTGCATTGAGAGTGCGATCGTCCCTGCTCGCAATTACAATACGCCAGCGGGGACGATCGCACGCTCAATAAAAAAATGCTTTTTGCAAAACACCAGATGCTTCCAGTGCTGTCGGGAACTCTGGTGCTTTACAAAGCACGCGAGCGAGGAATATTGTCTACTGTTTGTTGTTTTCTGTTTGCTGTTGAAGTGCAGGGGCGAGAAACCCGGTTTCTACACAATTTACGTTTGATAGCGAGAAATATACGACGAAGAAACCCGGTTTCTGAATTCAGCGCGCATCAGCCAACTAAGTTTTTAGCTCGCAGTATGAAAACCTTGATTTTCATGCAGGCCTATCCTGTGCCTCAAGCGCCCCGAAACCATGATTATACGGTGGGATGTCCAAAAACTCTCTGAAGTGTTGTTTCACACCAACTCAAAAAAGTATATAATTATCTCAATATTTCACTCCCAGAAATCAAATAATTGTATTTGAGCAGATTTGCATTGGTACAGATAAATTTTCTTGAACTTTATGCAAGAACAATTAACAATTTTTTTTTCCACACTTCCTGTATCTTCCGCAGTTGGCTGTGACGCGCTGCGGGAGTTGCGACTGTACGCTGTTTTTGACTCGCTGACGGCTCTGGCTTATTGCTCTGTGGGGCTATCTTTAGTCTATTTTACCCGCCAAGGTTATCGCAGCAAGATTGGACGGCTGTTTGCTGTTGGTCTTTTGTCCTGCGGCGCTGCTCAATTGATGCAAGTTTGGATGCTTTGGCATTCTATTTATTGGTTGTCTGTAACTCTCAAAGCTGCCACTGCTCTAATTTTTTTATTGTTAACCGCAGCGACGATCGCTCTGATGCCGAAAGCACTGACTCAATTAACCTTAAATAAAACAAAAAACCTTCAAAAAATGCTGTTCAAACAAGTAGAAGAAAATCACGAAAACCCAGATATCCATACAGGAGAATTTGCCAAACAATCGATCGCGCTGGCCGATCCCGAAACCATTGTCAATTCGCTTAACGAACAGTTAGAAAAAGAAATTGCCGATCGCCACCGGGTTGAGGAAAAGTGGCAGTTGGCTCAATTTGCGATCGACCGATCGGCAGATGCGGTATTCTGGATCGGAGCGGACGGTAAATTTGTATACGTCAACGACGCTGCTTGCTCTTCCTTGGGATATTCTGCCGAAGAATTGCTCGACCTAACTATACACGACATCAATCCCGATTTTCCAGAAACTGCTTGGAGTTTGCACTGGAAAGTCTTAAAAAGGTGCGGTTCTGTTAATATTGAAGTTCATCACCTCACTAAGTACGGTCGCATTTTTCCGGTGGAAATTACGATCGACCATTTGGAATTTAACGGTAAAGAATATCAGTGCGCCTTTGCTCGCGACATTAGCGAACGCAAGCGGATTGAGGAAGCTTTGCGGGAAAGGGAAGAAGAATTTAGATCCTTAGTTTCTAACATTCCCGGCGCAGTTTATCGTTGTAGTGCGGCAGGGCGATCGAGCCTAACGTTTATCAGCAGCGGCATAGAAGCTATTTCTGGCTACCCCGCAGCTAACTTTATGATTCAACCGGTGCAGGCTTTTCCTAGTATAGTTCATCCCGATGATGCGGAGGCGATCGAGCAATCTATCGATCGCGCGATTCAGACAAAGCAACCTTACGCGATCGAATATCGCCTGATTCACAGCGACGGAAATGTGCGGTGGGTTGCAGAAAAAGGTCAAGCTATTTTCCACACAGACGGTCAAATGTTATCCCTCAACGGCGCTATTTTTGACATCACAGAGCGCAAAGCAGCCGAGGACGCTTTGCGGCTGTCCGAGGCGATCGCCAACAACAGAGCGCAGCAGCTAGAAATCGCTCTCAAAGAACTCCGAGAAACCCAATCTCACCTAATTCATACCGAAAAAATGTCAAATCTCGGTCAAATGGTAGCGGGAGTGGCTCACGAAATCAACAACCCAGTCAGTTTTATCTACGGCAATATTTCCTACGCCACCCAATACATGAAAGACTTGTTGCAGCTTGTGGAACTTTATCAAACACATTATCCTGAGCCAAGGGTAGAAGTTCAAGAATATATTGAAAACATTGATTTAGAATTTTTGAGAGAAGATTTATTAAAAATATTATCTTCAATGAAAATGGGTTCAGATCGAATACGCGAAATAGTTATGAGTTTGCGAAACTTCTCGCGTTTAGACGACTCGGCAAAGAAGCCGGCCAACATTCACGAAGGTATAGACAACACGCTCATAATTTTGCATAACAAACTGCGAGCCCGAGCCGAATATCCAGAAATCACAATAATTAAAGATTACGGTGAATTACCATTAGTTGAATGTTATTCAGGTCAGCTAAATCAGGTATTTATGAATCTGGCGAGCAACAGTATTGACGCGCTAGAAGATGCTTGCAACCAAAAAAGGCGCTCCTATCCGAGGGCTTCGCTAACGGGCGACAGCGACTGGACACCAACTATTCGTATTCGCACCGAAGCCCTTAACGAAAATAGTATTTGCATCAAAATTGCCGATAATGCGCTCGGCATGACAGAAGACGTTCGCAGCCAATTGTTTGACCCGTTTTTCACCACAAAACCCCTAGGAAAAGGCACAGGTTTAGGGTTATCCATCAGCTACCGAATTATTGTTGAAAAACACGGCGGAACCTTGACCTGTAGTTCAGTTTTGGGTGAGGGGACGGAATTTGCGATCGAACTTCCTTTGTGAATTAGTCCGACGGAAGTATCAAGACTTTTGCCGAAGTTATCTGTCACTATAAAGCGGGCGGTATAACTATTGAGAAAGGAGAATTTGCTGGAGTAGGAAGTGATATCAAGTTTGGTTGCACCGTCAGGTGATTGTTGACTGTTGACTGTTAACTGTTAACTGTTGACTGTTGACTGTTCACATCATGTATGAGTGCTACCGGAAGTGATATGATTTACCAAAAACCCCGCTTTGATAATTCCGAGTTTACGCTTGTTTTAACTCGCCTATCGGCAATTTAATCACCCATTTATATCGTTTCCGGTTGCATCGGAATAGCAAATTCGAGTTCATTGTTGACGGTTGACGGTTGACGGTTGACGGTTGACAGTGAACAGTCAACATCATGTATGAGTGTTACCGGAAATGATATTATTCCCATCTCCGGGAGTAGAAAAATACCGCGCCGCTCAACATGGAAGTGAAATCGTAAATTCTGTACCTCGACCTAAAGTTGAGTTCACTTCTAGCATACCGCCGTGTTTTTCAACTACAATCTGCCGCGCGATCGCCAAACCCAATCCCGTGCCTTTCCCCACGCCTTTGGTTGTAAATAAGTGGTCAAAAATATTCGCTTTTACCTCATCTGCTATCCCTTGCCCGTTGTCAGAAATGCGAATCGTCACCCACTCCTTAGACTTCATTTCTGTCCGAATCGTGATGCAATTGGCTTGGGCTTTAATCTTCTCAAAACTCCGTTCCCGATTTGATTCTTCCAGTGCATCAATGGCATTCGCCAATATATTCATAAACACCTGATTTAATTGTCCGGGGAAGCACTCAACTGATGGCAAGTTCCCGTACTCTTTCACAACTTCAATCGCTGGACGCTGTTCGTTGGCTTTCAATCGGTGTTTGAGAATCAAAATCGTACTGTTAATTCCGTCATGAATATTGAAAGGAATTTTGTAATCTTTGTCCGCGCGGGAAAAGGTACGGAGACTGGTGCTGATACCTTTGATGCGATCGCACCCGACTTGCATAGAATTCAACATTTTGGGTAAATCTTCTAAGAGATATTCAATGTCGATCTCTTCTGCTTTTTCTGCGATTTCGTCACCCGGACTGGAAAATTTTTCTTGGTAGAGTTGCAGGTATTCTGTAATATCTTTGACGGCGGCGATCGCTTCATGAATATTACCAGAAATAAAACCCACTGGATTATTAATTTCATGGGCTACCCCCGCTACTAAATTGCCCAAGGCGGACATTTTTTCGCTTTGTACTAATTGCAGTTGAGATTGTTCCACCTGGTAGGCATAGTCCTGGGCTTGCTGATACAGTCGCGCATTTTCTAGGGAAATGGCAGCCTGAGTGCAGAGGAAGTTGAGCACGAGGAGGCGATCGCAAGTAAACACTCCTTTTGTCGATCGATGTTCGAGATAAAGTATGCCAACTAAATTCCCCCGATCGAGAATCGGAGTACATAGCATACTCTGAGACTGATACTGGAGCGTACAGTCATTCATTAAACCCGGAATATCGGTTTTGCCGCCTTCAATAACCACAGTTTGCAGGGTATGTTTGACATAATAAACCAGCTTGAGCGGAATCACCGCCGAGCCATCTAGAGGTTGGGTTTGCAGTAGGGTTGTGGGTGGCTGGTTATCTAGATTGATGTGAGTTATTGCCCGGATTTGCCATTCATCCTGATGGGGCAGTAGCAAAGCACAAGTTTCGGCTCCAGAAGTTTTCAAAATAATTTGATTGAGGGTGTCGAGTAATTCATCAAGCTGAATTTTACTGGATAAAGCTTGAGCCGCTTGCACAATCGAGGCGAAATCAAGGGCATCGAAAATACTGGTGCTGCTGGTACTGGAAGTATACGAAGAGTGGCTAATCGTTGCCAGCGTCTCTAGAGGATTAAAGCGAAGTTTTGGCTGATTTAGAATAGGTTTAAGTAATGGGGGATAGCGTTGTTCTAGGTCTTCAACTTTAGCTTTAGCACCCCAACGGGCATAACAGTAATACGCTTCCTGCATATAGCTGGCGGCGACTTTTTCTTTGCCCCATTCCCAGTAGAATTTGGCTGCGTGTTCGTTGGCTAATGCTTCTTCTTGGATATAACCGTTTTCTTGGGCTCCTTGAATTGCAAGGTCGTAGCACTCAATTGCCTCTTTGTATTGATCGAGAACGCGGTAGCGTTCGGCTTCCACCAGTTGCCACTTGTGCAAGTGATTCATCGGGGCATGAGAGGCCCATTGCTGTAACTTTGCTTGATTTTCCTGCACTCGTTGCCATTGAGCGTCCCACTCAGTATTCGATTTTGAAAGTATCGCCAGTGCCATTAAAGCATCGTAGAAGTAAAAGACAGGTTCGAGAATTGTTCCCATACATCCTGTCAGATGTTGTCTGGTTCGATCCGCATCCTTTTGTGCCTTAACAATGTCTCCCAGCCAGAAGTTCAATACGAATCTGTGGTGGTAAAAGATACACAACCGAAACACATCTTTGGATGCTTGCACCTGAGAAACCAATTCTTCCTCATAAGAATCTTTCCGTAAAGTAACTTCATCGTCGGATTGACCTAACAAGATAAGAGCCGTCTCCCAGTAAATTAAATAATGCTTGGCTGTTGTAACTATGTTGAGTTCTTGCAACTGCTGGTGATAAGCGCAAATTTTGGGTTCGAGTTCATTTAGAGGTTGACCAGACCAGAAGGCATTTAAGGAAAACATTTGTACGAGGTATACAATGAATTCCAGATCGCCCACTTCCAATCCGGCTTGATAGCCCTCCTGAAAAATCGGTAATGTTTCTCTTAGATGAGCGGTGCAATGATGAACGTATCCCCCAAATACATTAAAGGTTGCAGCTCTATTATTTTTAGCATACGGCTCTCTGGCAAGCTGGTAAGCTAGTTGCCCAAACTGCTGAGTCTGTGACATTTCTTGCCACAGCATATTGAGTAGGAATGCGTAGCTAACATAGCTAATCGGAGAAAAGAGACTATTGCCAAATTGAATTGAAAGCTTGACCTGTAGTGCAACTACTAAGGGATAAAGCGGCGAACCTGTCAGGTAACACGAAGGCAGAATGCTATCAGCAATCTGCATAATGGCAAGCTTTTGAGCATCCCTCATCTTCGGCAGATGAATCAACTCCTCAATCGAGCGATCGCCGATTAATGCGTTGATTTCCTGTCTCGCCTGCAGAATATCGTCAGTCGTTGGGCTATCAGGCAGGCTGACTCCTAGCAATTGAAGGACAGATTTACCTGTCGAGAGTGCCGCTAAAAATTCATTGCGGGAGTTCAATGACTGAATTTTTATTTGATAGATTTGCATCCGATCTAAGGGAGTTTTAGTATGGTGCAGCGTCGCTTCAATCGTTCGCTCCATTCCCTCAAAATCACCACACAACCAGGCAACCTCGGCAGCTAATTCGTGCAGGGATAGGGTGATTTCGTACTGCCGTTCCCAAGCGTCTGTTCCCAGCAGTTGCAGCCCCACTGTGACATATTCGCGGGTTGCTTGATAGGCAGTTGCCGATCGGGCTTTGCGGCAAGCAATGAGGTTGAGTTGTGCTAAGTCGTCTCGTTCTGTTTGTTCTACAACCAGCGTCGTTCCGTAATTTAATTGATTGACTAATTCAAAAATGCGTTCTTCTCTAGCTTCTGGTGAAATCTGTTGCAGCAGCAGTTGCCCGATTTGATAATGGGCGATCGCGCGATCGCTTTCTGGAATCAAAGAATAAGCAGCTTGCTGGACGCGATCGTGCAAGAAACGATAAGCAACCGTTTGAGAATTAGCTTCTGAAATATTTTCTTCTACTCCTAGATAAAATTTATAAACCTCACTCTGGGGTAAAACCAAACCTTCCTGTAAACTTTTCCACAATGCGGTTGCTGCTTCCGTCTCGGAAACTTGCGAAACAATTGCTAATGTTGTCAGATCGAACTGATTGCCAATGCAAGCAGCTAACTTCAAAACAGACTGAGTTTCAAATGGCAATTTCTGCAACTGCTGCGCCATGAATTCAACCACATCATCGGTGAGCGCTGCGTCTCTAACTTTACTAATATCGCACTGCCAATAGCCAGCTTTGAGATCGAAAGTAATGAATTTATCTTGATGTAATACCTTGAGAAACTGCGTCGAAAAAAATGGGTTTCCTTTTGTCTTCCGCGCCACTAATTCCGTCAGCGGTTCCGCCAATTTAGGCAAACAAGTTAGCGTATCTGCCACCAATTGATTCAAACTGGTTCGATCGAGCGGTGCAAGTGTGATGGTATTGACAGTTGCCCCTGCTTTAGTGACTTCATCCAGGGTTAATATCAGAGGATGAGCGGGGGAAACTTCATTGTCTCGATAGGCTCCAATTAGTAGCAAGTGACTGGACTGCGATTCCCCTACGAGCAACTGCATCAACTTTAACGAGGCCGAATCTACCCACTGCAAATCATCCAGAAACATCACTAAGGGATGCTCTTTTGTGGTAAAGACAGAGATGAATTTTTGGAATAGTAAATTGAAGAGATTTTGAGCGGCAATCCCCGACAATTCTGGGGCTGTGGGTTGTTGTCCGATCATCCATTCCAGTTCGGGAATTACTTCAATAATAATTTGTCCATTGTCACCGAGGGCTGCTAAAATTTTGGTTTTCCATGATTGGAGTTGGAGCTCGCTTTCACTGAGCAATTGTGTCATTAAATCGCGGAATGCTTGCACAAATGCCGAAAAGGGAATATTGCGATTGAACTGGTCAAATTTACCTTTAATGAAATAGCCGTGCTGTCGGACAATGGGTTTGTGAACTTCATTGACCACAACAGTTTTTCCTATGCCGGAAAAGCCTGCAACGAGCATCATTTCGCTGTTACCTTGTGCTACTCGTTCAAAGGCTGCTAAAAGTTGCTGTATTTCTCGTTCTCGACCATAAAGATTTTCGGGAATTAGAAAGCGATCGCATACATCCCGCGTTCCTAAATCAAAAGTCTCAATATTCCCAGTTTCTTGCCACTGCTGCAAACATCGTTCTAAGTCATTCTTCAAGCCCAAGGCACTTTGATAGCGCTTTTCGGCATTTTTTGCCATCAACTTCATCACAATATCCGACACTACCTGTGGGATTTCTTGGCTGTTAATTGAAGGAGGTTTTTTGGCAATATGGCAGTGAACCAACTCCATCGGATCGTTACATTCAAATGGCAGTTTTCCTGTTAGCAGTTCGTAAAATGTAGCTCCCAGAGAATAAAAGTCGGTGCGGTAGTCGATGCCTCGGTTCATTCGTCCGGTTTGTTCGGGAGAAATATAGGCGAGGGTTCCTTCTAAAACGTTGGGATTTTGAATTTCTTGAGTTTCTTTCGGCAGTAGGGAGGCGATGCTAAAGTCAATCAGTTTGACTTGTTTAGTTTCGGGATGAATCAGAACGTTAGCTGGCTTAATATCTTTGTGAATGACTCTGTTTCGGTACAGTCCGTCAAGAATGTCAGTTATTTGAATGGCAATTTCCAAGATTTCTGCTAGAGTCAGCTTCCGTTCTTGGGCGTAGTCTCGCAGGGAAATGCCGCCAAAATCCTCCATCACGAGGGCATAGCTGTGGCGATAGGATTCCAAATTGTAGGGTTCAACGACTCCCGGCAGACGTAGATTTTTGGCGATGGTATACTGGTTGCGGAATTGCAGCAGTTCGCTAAAGCTGGGATAGTCTCGATTTAATAGTTTAATGACAACCGGAAGCCGATCTGTTTCTCGAATGGCTCGATAAACTAGGGTTCTCGAACCGCAGTATAATTGCTCAACCAGATGATATCCAGAAATTCGGTTTGTCAAATCCACTGCGGTACTCCTCTGGATTACTCCATCTCAGACGACATTGACTCTTATCACTAAGTATACACTTTTATCGATCTAGTCTGAGGAAAATAAAACTGCGAAATCCCCAGCCTACAAACTCTACCGCTTTTATGCTTTTTAACTTTTGAATAAAAAGATGGCGCTCTATCAAGATAGTCTGAGGGAGTATCTCTGTCGGAAAGCAGCTAAGCTAGAAATTGGAGTTTTGAGGCAGGAAACAGTAGACAGGAGGAAAGAGCAAGAAAGAAGGAGTCAAAAAAAGTGTTTTTATAAATATGAGATGCTCCCGGATAGCAGGAGACAGGAGATAGGAGACAGGAGGAAAGAGGAATAAAGAAGGAGTCAAAAGAAGTGTTTTTATAAATATGAGATGCTCCCAGACAAATCCCCCCTAGCCCCCCGAATCAAGGTGCGGACAAGAAGTTGCTCTTTCGTCCCCCGACAATCATGCAGATGCGAGGGATCTCTCCGGGAATTAACAGCTTAACAATCGCTTATTGAGTTATGACGGGGACGGTTTCAAGCAGCAAGTCAAACTTTCGTCAGCCGAAGATTGACTTGTCGATCGAGGGGTTCCAAAACCCAGGTTTGGTATCAATCAACTGTGAAACGGCACCGTCAACAAAGGCAAAAGCGTTAAAATTAGCCAACCAAAAAACCACTTATTCACCTTTAAAACTAATTCAGGCTCTGCCAACAGCGCCTCTATTCTCTCTCCCAATCTATTTTGCGAACCGACAGCACCCACCACGCAATCTACATCAAAATTTCGGTGCGGATAACTCGCCACTAATAACAAAGCTTCTGCTAACAATAAACCATCCACTCCCGCCGCCGCCTTGGCATCAGCCCGCAATTCCCGCAGCGTTAATAACTCTTCCCACAAAGCTTGTGTATTCGGCAGCCACACAGTAATTTTTCGCAGCCATCCCAACCAAAAAAACCAGAACGTATCGCGATAATAGTAGTGCGCTTGTTCGTGAGCAATTACTGCTTGCAGGTGAGCCGAGTCGAGGGTTTTTAACAATCCCGTACTGACTACAAATTCGGTTTTCCAAAAACCAATTATAGCAGAAAAAAAAGCTGGCGTGTCGATAAGTTTGACATTGATTTCGGCTATTTTTTTCTGAGGAAAAGTGCGAATTTGCTTTAAAAATAGATAGCCATCTGTCGCTAATTTTATCCACAAAATTGTAGCTGCGTTCAAAAAAGTTACAGCTAGCAAATAGCTAAACCATCCATCCCACAATCTTACCATTTGTCCCTGAGTTCCCATAAAAATCACTGCGATAGCTGTCGCAAACAACAGCAGCGGAGGAAACAAGAAAAATAAGAGCGATCGCTGCCAGCGACGGGCCCAATTTCCTTGAGGAACAGACCATCTAATTCTCAAATAACAAGCTGCAACCAACGCGGTAACAATCAGGATTAAGTGCATTATTTTTGCTCCTCCCGGGCTTGGCGGACAGCTTGAATGCGAAGGGAAATTTCTTGTAATTGTTCGACTGTTGCTTGGTCGAGGCTGTCAGCAAATGCTGCTACAATATCGGGATTGCCAACTGCTAAAAACTTTTGCAGGCGATCGTAAGCAAAAAGCGATCGGGCTTCTTCGCAAGAAACTAAAGGTTTCCAAGCGAATGTCCGTTCTGTTTTGTCGCAGGCCAGCCAACCCTTCTCTGTCAAGCGCCGCAGCACTGTTGTTACTGAAGCGTAGGCCAATTCGCGATCGGGATCGGCTAAAATGCGATCGTGCACGTCTTTGACTGTAGCAATTTCTAGCTCCCAAACTATATTTAAAATCTCAGCCTCCAAAGGGCCGAGAGAAAGTTGCTTGGGGCGATAATTCGGCAGAGGATTCATGTAATTTTAGATTTGAGGTTTGAGATTTTAGGGATAATGTAATTAATTATCGATCGACAATACATCATTAAGGCTTTTTATCGACTGTTTCTTTAGAAAGGCTTAATCAATTTGCTATTTATAAGTTTGACAAGCCGTCATTTGACAGTTGCAGCAAAAAGTGTAAAAATCAGGCCGGAATTACCTGAGTTAGTATTTTAAGTATCCCTAAATGAAAAAACAACTAATCTTGGCCTCAACCTTGGCAGGCGCAGCTATTTCGGGCAGCTTTTTGGCGATTGACAGGCATCAAGCCACAGCCGCGGAAACTCAAGAAATCGAAATTAAATTTAGCGCAACGGTAGGCGAAAAATCCTTTAACTGTGGCGAAAGCTACAGCAATTTAGGCACTTCGGCTGCTACGGTTACACCTACAGATTTCCGCTTTTATGTATCCGAAGTTGCTTTAATTGACGGTAGCGGCAAAGCTGTACCGCTGACTCTCAAACAAGACGGCAAATGGCAGCATCAAAATGTGGCTTTGCTAGACTTTGAAAATAAATCCGGTGATTGCGCTAACGGAACAGTCGAAATTCGCGATCGAGTAATCGGCACAATACCTAAAGGCAGCTACAAAGGCCTGCAATTCACCCTCGGCGTACCTTTTACCCTCAATCACGAAGACGCAAGTCTCGCACCTTCTCCCCTCAATCTCACATCCCTGTGGTGGAACTGGCGCGGCGGCTACAAATTTCTGAGGATTGACATAAAAAATCACATGGCTGACAAAAACCCCGACGGTAAATCAGGTACAGAAAGCAGCCAAATTGCTCACAACGCAGGCAATCGCGGCGGCAGTCACGGCGGCGGATTGCAGGGTTTTATGATTCATTTAGGCAGCACGGGATGCAAAGCTGAAGGCAACAATCAAAAGCCGACTAGCTGTGCCAATCCTAACAAATCACAAGTAATTTTTAGCAACTTTGATTCAACTAAAAATAAAGTCATTGCTGACTTGAACTCCCTAGTTTCTCAAACTAATTTAACAGCAAATCAAGCCAATACTCCGCCCGGATGTATGTCGGAACCGAAGGATGGCGACTGCGCCGGAATTATGAAAAACTTAGGTTTGCCATTTGGAGATCAACCTGCTGGGGGACAAACTTTCTTTAAAATTCAGTAAAATAGATATTGATTTCTCTAGGGGCGGGTTTGCCAAAGTCTCTAATAAAAATCCTATCACCCGTACCCACGCTTGGGCTGAGATATTATCATCAACCTAGCGAATTCTATCTAGTTGCAACCGACCGTTGTTTAATTATTTACATGAAGGGAAATCGACTGCTAAGTTTAAGTGCGATCGGCATTTTTTCGGGATTGCTGGCAATTAGTTTGAGTGCAGTATTATCCCAGCCAAATTTTAGTTTAGCCACTGCACCGCCTCCAACTTACAATTGGAACATTCCCGCTGGAATGCCAAAACCAATTGTACCAGCCGACAACCCGATCGGCCAAGAAAAAGTCGAATTAGGCAGGCATCTTTTCTACGAAAAACGCCTGTCAATCACAGGAGAATTTTCCTGCGCTTCCTGTCACATTCAAGCCAAAGCTTTTACCGACGGAAAAACGCTAGGAGTCGGCGCAACCGGAGAAAAACACCCGCGCAATGCTATGAGTTTAGCTAACATTGGCTACAATTCCGTGCTGACTTGGGCAAACCCGCTACAAAATAAACTCGAATCTCAGCTATTAGTACCTTTGTTTGGCGAACATCCCGTAGAAATGGGAATGGTTGGTAAAGAAGAGGAACTTTTGCTAATATTGCGATCGGATTCGCAATACCAAAAAATGTTTGCTGCAGCTTTTAGTCAACAACCCAATCCTATTAATATTAGCAACTTAGCAAGGGCGATCGCCTCTTTTGAACGCACTTTAATTTCCCTGACTTCTCCCTACGACAGATACCGCTACAGCGGCGACTCCAGCGCGATTTCAGCCTCAGCCAAGCGGGGCGAAGAATTATTTAACAGCGAACGTTTAGAATGCTTTCACTGCCACGGCGGACTAAACTTCTCAGATTCGATCGCGCACGATCGCCTAGCTTTCAAAGAAATAGCTTTTCACAATACAGGATTGTACAATCTTGACGGCAAAGGCGCTTATCCGCCCAACAATACTGGAGTATACGAAATCACCAGCGAACCCTCGGACATGGGCAAATTCAAAGCACCAACCCTGCGAAATATTGCTTTGACAGCACCTTATATGCACGACGGAAGTATCAAAACCTTGCCAGAAGTTATCGGCCACTACAAAGCGGGAGGCAGAACTATTAAAAAAGGAGAATTGGCGGGAATAGGCAGCGAAAATCCGCTCAAAAGTAACTTTGTTTCTGGCTTCAAACTCAACGTGCAAGAACAGCGCGATTTGTTGGCTTTTTTGCACAGTTTAACCGATGAAAATTTTATCAACAATCCTGCTTTTAGCGACCCATTCGTTCGCAGTGAAGACTTGAGTCCTTAAATTTGTAGGAGGACTTCAGCCCTTACTGCGAACCTATTTTATTCGCCGTAGCCGCCAGTAACCTTACCCCGAAACACAACATAATTGTAGATGTTGTAAAAAATCACGATCGGGAGCAGAACGCCCATGAACACAATCATAAATACCCAAGCGCTGGGCGAAGCAGCGGCTTGGTAAATCGTAATTTTGGTCGGAATAATGTATGGAAAAACAATTAATGCCAAGCCGATAAAACTTAGTAAAAAAAATAATATTGTCCACACAAACGGCGTTTTTTCTTCTTTTTTTGCTAGACTTTTTAGCAGCATTCCTACCAGTAGCAATGCCACCAAAGGAATCGCCACAAATACATAAACTAGCGGTTTCTCGAACAACCTGGATCTAGCACTTTCGTAAAAAATCGGAGTGGCGATCGTAATTAAAACTGCTCCGATTAGTGTTGTTACCGCCGCAATTTTAGCAGTGCGATAGTGATTTGTTTGGAGTTCTCCGTCAGTCTTCATAATTAGATAGGTGGAACCGATCAAAACATAGCCTTGAACCAGCGTCAAAGCCACCAAGATCGATCGCCAATCCAGCCAATCCCAAGTTCCACAAAATGCCCGGCCTCATCCACCGCAATGCCTTCAAGCACCGCACCGAGGGCAAATCCTTGAGCTAAAGCAGCCAAAAAACTGCCGACCCCAAAAGCATAATTCCAAAATTTTTTCCGGTTGGAATGCTCCCGAAATTCAAAGGCGACAGCCCGAAATATCAAACCAAAAAGCATCATGCAAATCGGTATGTACAAAGCAGTTAAAATCGTGCCGTAAGCGAGGGAAAACGCCCCAAACAAAGCGCCTCCCATTAAAACCAGCCAAGTTTCGTTAGCATCCCAAACGTTGCCCAGACTGGTCATTAAAATGCCCCTGCGTTCCTCGTCGTCAGCAGTCAAAGACAAGATTCCCACTCCCAAATCAAAACCGTCTAGCATGATGTAAAGGAGCAGAAATAAAGCCAAGATTACAAACCAAACTTGCGGGAGAAAATGCTCCAAAGCTTGCATAAAATCTCCTATTGTTGTGCTTCTACTGGACGTTTATCGGGAATGTGTTCTGCGGGTTGAGTTTCGATGGCGGGTTCATTGTCTAATCCCAGTACGGGCAGAGCTAAATTCGGCCCTTTGCGGATAATTCTCCTCCCAAAATACATCGCACAAACAAACAAAAAGCTGTAGATAACGGCAAAGCAGATGAGGGAAGTTAAAACATTGCTAGCGGGGATGTTCGATACACCATCAGCAGTGCGAATTTGCCCGTATAAAACCCACGGTTGTCTGCCGACACAGCGGACAATCCAACCGGATTCTACAGCAATATATCCCAGGGGCGCAGCTAATACCCAAGCGCGCATCAGCCAAGGTTGATTGCTAATATTTTCGGGCGAAAGTTTGCCTCGCAGCCACTGAATTATACTGAACAGCATCAATCCTATAAAAAAGAATCCAATGCCGGACATGATGCGGAAAGAATAGTAGATTAAACCCACCATTATTGGTCTATCTTCGGGCTTCCATTCTTTTAAGCCTAGAACTGGTTCGGATAGTTTTTGCTTGAATTCCAAAACGTATCCTAAGCCATTGGGAATAC
The DNA here is from genome assembly GCF_963890365.1 of Tychonema sp. LEGE 07196. Lineage (NCBI taxonomy): Bacteria > Bacillati > Cyanobacteriota > Cyanophyceae > Oscillatoriales > Microcoleaceae > Tychonema > Tychonema sp. LEGE 07196. The sequence continues at coordinate 39,868 of NZ_CAWPRX010000145.1, forward strand.
TAATTTCCCAGTCGTTTTTTTGGGCTTTTTCGTTAGGTAAAGCTAGCAAAGTCCAATCGGCTGACTCTCCGGCTGGGGAGGTTTCCCACTTAGCTTCGATTGCTGCTAATTTAGTGGGTTGATAGCGATAAACTTGTTCGGCGCTCAAATGTCCGATGAATATCTGCAAAGGTGCAACGGCGATTGCTGTGGCTATGGCAATTTTTAGAGACTTGGAAAAAAAGGCTTGGTTGCGCTTGTTAAGAATGTACCAAGCGCTAATCCCACCAATTACAAACAGTGAAGTTTCTAACGTCGCAAAAAACATATGCAGAATGCTGTTTAATGCGAAGGGGTTCATAATTGCTTGAAAGTAATCGCTGACAATAAATTTGCCGTTGACCATTTCTCCGCCCGCTGGAGTTTGCAGCCAAGAGTTGGCGACTAAAATCCAGACGGTTGATAGGTTTGCGCCGAAGGCTACCATGATTGTAGCGAAATAATGGACGATCGGGTGAACGCGCTCCCAACCGAACAGCATAATTCCTAAAAAGCCTGCTTCTAGCATAAATGCCATTGAAGCTTCAAAGCCTAAAATGCTGCAAAAAAAGTCACCGACGGCTTCGGAAAATGGTGCCCAATTCGTGCCAAATTGAAATTCCATCGGAATCCCGGAAGCTACGCCAATGCCGAAGTTGAGGACGTAGAGTTTAGACCAAAAACGAGCGTGGTAATAGTAGTCTGGATTGCGAGTTTTCAGCCACATTCCTTCAACAATTACTAGATAAATTCCCATTCCAGTAGTCAGAACTGGTCATAGCATATGGAATATTGCCGTTAGCGCAAATTGCATCCGCGATAGCGCGACGGTGTTTGATAAGATATCCATTGTTATATCCTTTAGTCAGTTCAAGAGAGGTTAGTTTGAACAATTTCCAGAATTGACGCTGGTTATAATGTAATGTAAAAATTTGTGAGATTTTGTAGAGTTGGCAATCTGTAAGGTTTTATACAGATTTGATCGGAATGATTTAACCGCAGAGAACGCAGAGAACGCAGAGAAAGAGAAGAGAGAGATGAATGATTCTGATGAAGAGCGTATATGATATTACCGAAGGTTGGGTGGGGCCGGGTTTATGAGATTGTGGGTTTTAGACATTTATTGTCGGTGAACCCGCCTCTATACTAATTTCATAAAGTAGTGCTAGATATTACCCCCCCAACCCCCCCTTATTAAGGGGGGGCTAAGATTTCATCCATAGCACATCTTTAGAAAAATGGTATTACAATATTTATGTTCGGTGATGGAAAGATGATCTTAGCGAACTGTGACTGTATAACTCAGTTTGAAGGGTTTAAAAGTAGCTTTGTTTTTGGCTGTTCCGCTCAATTCAAGTTCGTAAATACCTGCTTTGGGAAATACGAGATCGGCGCCCGGAATGCCTTGATATTTCTCTGCATATACTGCTTTTAAAGGTGGCTGCATCAGGGGCTTATCCCCCTCTTTATGCTGTTTGGGATAAACTGCTAATTTGCAGTTACACTGCTCTAGTGGGATAATTTGACCGCCCCTGCGAGTCAGGGAAAACCAAACTCTGGCGGTTTCTCCGGCGCGGGGGTTGTGGTTGGGTTCTAGGTGAAAGGTAGCGGCTACATCTCCCGATACTTCCACTTCGTGCGCCAAAACTGAAATCGAGTTTAAGTGCGGCGCATTGGGAATTGTTGCTTCAATTAGCAAGCCTAAAAAAACTAATATTCCCAAAATTTTATTTTTGTTTGACAGGCGAAACATAGAACTTCTCCAGTGATAAAATTGACCAAAATAAGCGCGATCGCACGCAGAAAACTAATACTGCAACTACGGCTAAAACGGCGGTCAGCAGTTGATTGTGCAACTTCCATTCAAAGCCGCCGAGATAGTGGGAACCGATGAGGGCTGCGTGGATGGCGGACAGCAAAAAAGCGGGGACGGTTAACAGGTGAATTCGCCGCCACAGTTTGCCTAAATAATGTTGAAGGCGATCGACACTTGTTACCGCTGCAGGTACCATTAACAGCAGCGCCGTCATCCCAGCTAGGATTCCGAACTGATGTTGCGGCAACATGAAAGACACGGCATCAAAATTCCATTTCAGCGTATGATCCAACATATGAAAGGTGTGGGCAAGGGCGATCGCGATCGCACCCACACCCAAAGCGCGCCGGTAACGCAGCAGTGCCGGCAAAAACTTGCTAACGGGACGCGCCAACAGTGCTAGCATCAAGCACAGCAGCGCTGCGTGGCCTGTAAAATCGACCATTTCGTCGGTTCGCAGCAAGGTAAGAATCCCGATCGAAATTGTCACCCACCCGCCCATCCGAAACAGTTGACTTTGTTTGTGGGCGCTCAACCTGCCGGCAAAAAAACCTACTCCCAGCATGGTTGGTAGGGTTCCCAGTCCGAAAGCCAACATCGTCGCCGCACCCAAAACCGGATTTCCCGTTTGGGCGGCTTTAATCTGGGCGGCGTAGAGGAAACCGCAGGGAATTAAACCCCAAAGCAAGCCCAAAGCCACGGGCACCCACCATTTTTTTTGCGTCGAAAGCTTGTTCATGGCTTGTGCGACTCGATCGTGCGACATTGGGTGCAACAGTGGTAATCTGGGCAGCAAACCCGGTTTGATTTGGACTACTCCGAACCAAACCAGCATTGTACCTGTCAGAAGTGCGATCGCCCGCCGCAATCCGCTACCGGTACCGGCCATTTGTCCGCCAGCAATTAACGCCGAACCCAGTCCGCCAATGGCGGCACCAACCACAGCGTAGGCCGCAATTCTCCCTAAATTCAGCAGCAAATGAAAGCGGAAAGTCGCTAATTTTTCGTTGCGGGAATTGGAGAGAGAAAACGCCACTGTCAGCGGGCCGCACATTCCCGCGCAGTGCCCGAAACTGCCGAGAAATCCCAAAGTGCTAATTAGCAGCAGGTCTAGCATTTTGCTGGTTTTTCCCTAAATAAGGCGATCGAGATATTGACAATATTTCTTGACCTCGTACAAATTTTGCTCTCAGTCGATCGCTTTTGTCAAAAGACAGGCTGTCAAACTTCTAATACCAATGAAATAAAGTAGCGCTAGATATTACCCCCCCCAACCCCCCCTTATCAAGGGGGGGCTAAGAGTTCATCAGCACATTTCTAGAAAAATGGTATAACTGTACTTTTGTGATAACCGCTATAATGACTAATCACTAATCACTAGCCTTCAACTTCGCTCAGGCTAAAATGACTAATAACCAATAACTAATAACCAATAACTAATAACCAATAACTAATAACCAATAACCAATAACTAATAACTAATAACTACTGACTACTGACTAATAATTATTTTTGTTCTGGATGCGCGGCCGCCGGCGAAGCTGAACCCATTTGATTGATAGCAGCAATTAGCTGATAAAGCCGCCCCAAATTCCGCTGGTTGAAATGCAAAGTCAGCCGCGGTAGATCGAAAGTTGGATCTCCTATTTCTGGAGGTAAAGCTTGACTTTTTGCGATTTTTCCGGTGACAACAATATCGCTAAAATCAGTATTTAGCCGATCGACATTTTCCTCAGAAAGCTCAGTTTTTAAGCGAATTACCAGTTGTTCGCGCACGTAGCGGCAGGAGTGATAAACTAGATAAAAACTTGCGATCGCCTCGCAAGCGACATTTACATCGTCTGTAATCGTGTAGAGACTGCGATCGTCAGCAGAAATCAAACCTCTGCCCCGCAATTGTTTTTGCACAAAATTATTCCAATCAAGCCAATAATCTCCTCCGGGTCGATCGATCAATACCAAAGGAGCAGGCCCGAATTTGCCGGTTTGAGTTAAAGTCAGACACTCAAAAGCCTCGTCGAGAGTGCCGAAACCGCCCGGAAACAAAGCCAAAGCATCGCTTTCCCGCAGAAAAAATAACTTGCGAGTGAAGAAATATTTAAAATTGAGCAACTTGGAGTCGCCGGCAATGAAAGGATTGGAATCTTGCTCGAAAGGTAACTGAATGTTGAGCCCGAAAGAACGTTCAGCAGTCGCCCCCTCATTCGCCGCCTGCATGATTCCGCCGCCGCCGCCAGTAATCACCATAAATCCCTGCTGGGCGATCGCCCGTGCAAAATCTCTCGCTATCAAATATTCCGGCGATTTTGGGGATACCCTCGCCGAACCAAAAATCGCGATTTTGCGAACGTGGAGGTAAGGATAAAACAGGGAGAAAGCTTTTTCCATATCTCGCAGAGACGACGAGATAATTTTCCAGTCCAGGCGATCGAGCTCCTCTCCTGCCATTTGCACTATAGTCGAGAGCGATCGTTCGATCCACTCTGAGTGCTTCAACATTGGTAGGCGATCGATTAAATCGAGCGCATCAGCTTGGAGGGACTCAAAACCTTGACTTGAAGGAACCATGAACTTTTCTGAAATGGTAACAATTTGTTGCTAAAAAAAAATTAAGGGGCAAGCCAAATTTAGAAGTTAATAGCCACCAGCAAATTGCCCTGCTGACAACTAATAACTTTTCTACTAGCTTTGCCCCCGTTCTGAAGCTGCGGCTTTCACTGCCCAAAAAAACAGTGCCACACTGCTCGGAGTTGGGCGAAACTTACTTTTTGCACCATTCTCGCTTCACAGGCTGTAGGCCCTGTTAAGCCAGATATCGAATTTCTTGTGGGGTGGGCAGTTTCAGCAACCCGCTCTTGAAAAACTTATTGGCAATGGTGCAATATTTTGGGTTAAATGTACTTTTCCAGAGTGTTGGCCAGAGTAGTTTTCGGAACTGCCCCAACCACCATATCAACCCGCTGACCGCCCTTAAATATCATCAGCGTCGGAATGCTGCGGATACCGTATTGGCTGGCGACGTTAGGGTTTTCGTCGGTATTAACTTTTACTACCTTCACTTGCCCTTCATATTGGTTGGCAATTTCCTCTACGACGGGTGCCACCATGCGACATGGCCCGCACCAAGGAGCCCAAAAATCCACTAGAACTGGAACTTCGCTATCGAGCACTTCCTGCTTAAAGGTAGAGTCGGTTACTTGCGCGGCTGCTGACATCCCTAGCCATCCTTGTAAATACTATTTCTTGGTTAACAAGTTTAGCAAATAGTGTTACCACTTGCATGACCGATTTTAACAGAACGAAGTTTGGCAACGAATGTTGTAACGGATGTAACCGATTGAACGGATTGATGTTAAGGGCGCAAGACATTCGTGCTGGGGCGATCGAGCAAAACCGAGCATGAGAAATACTTTTTTCGCTCAAAACTGAAAAGTCATCAAATCCCGTAGCATCCCAAATACGAGGGTGGCTTCGCCTCCGGCCACCATTTTGGTGATGGTAATCGATCGGACATCAGAACAGCCCTCCCCAATCTCCCCCAAAATTGGGAGCAAACAGCCTTAACCCCTTAGCCAGCAAGCAAACAAGAGCGCCGGCACTAAAAAAGGAACCGCCCGAACAGTAGTCCGGGCGGAGTGTGGTGTGAGGAGTGAACGGAAACTTTTGTCTCCGCTTCCTCTATTGTGACATCTCCTTTTGGATAATTCCACAAAAATTCTGTAAATTTTGAGACTCTCGAACAAATTTTGTCAAGATATCCTGGAATTCGATCGGTAAATCTACTTACCCATGCCCAACTGCTGAGCTTTTTGATAGACTTTACCCTCAGTCAGCAGAGAAGGAGCAATCACCACTTCCACTTGCTGCATCTCCTTAAGGTTCTTAGCACCCAGAGTTCCCATGCTAGTTTTCAGAGCTCCGAGCAAGTTGTGCGTACCGTCATCTAGCAGCGCCGGCCCCCGCAAAATTTGCTCCGCAGTACCCGTAGTCCCGACGCGAATCCGAGTACCGCGCGGCAAAACCGGACTCGGAGTCGCCATCCCCCAGTGGAAGCCCCGGCCTGGAGCTTCGGCGGCCCTAGCAAAGGGCGAACCAATCATCACTCCATCGGCACCGCAAGCAATGCACTTGCAGATATCGCCGCCGGTAATTAAACCGCCGTCAGCAATCACCGACACATATTTGCCAGTTTCGCGATAGTAGTCGTCCCGCGCGGCGGCGCAGTCTGCTACCGCTGTGGCTTGAGGAACGCCGACACCCAATACGCCCCGAGACGTGCAAGCAGCCCCCGGCCCGATGCCCACGAGAATGCCTGCAGCGCCAGTTTTCATTAAATTCATGGCGACTTCGTAGGTCACGCAGTTGCCCAAAATTACGGGTATTGGCATCTCTTGACAGAACTGGGTCAAGTCTAAGGATGCGATCGACTCAGGGGAAAGAAAAGCCGTCGAGACTACAGTCGCTTGCACAAAAAATATATCTGCTCCCGATTTAGCAACCGCCTGGCCGTATTTGCTCGCTGCAGCAGGTGTACCGCTGACAGCAGCAATCCCTCCTCCAGCTTTAATTTCTTTAATTCTGAGCTCGATTAATTCGGGCTTAATGGGTTCTGCATAGAGTTGCTGCATCAGGGAAACAAATTCGTGGTTCCCAACAGAAGCGATCCGCTCTAAAATTGGTTGGGGGTCGGCATAGCGCGTTTGAATTCCTTCTAGGTTGAGGACGCCCATTGCTCCCAATTCCGACAGCAAAATGGCCATCCGCACATCGACTACTCCATCCATTGCGCTAGCGATGATCGGGATTTCTCGATCGATCCCGCCAATCTGCCACTTGGTATCTGCCAAACTCGGATCGAGAGTGCGCTGTCCGGGTACCAGCGCGATTTCATCTATGCCGTAAGCTCGGCGAGCGCTTTTGCCCCGCCCAATTTCAATATTCACGCTGTTTCACTTCCACAATGTATTTAAATTAGATTAACAAAATCGTAGCCTGCTTGAGGGTAGCGATCGCGCGAGTGTGTTAAAAAAAATTCGGCACTAATTCTGACTCTATGGAATCCCAGGAAATACTTTTTATCAGCAACGGCCACGGAGAAGATGCGATCAACTGTCAAATAGTCCAAGCTTTGAGAGCATCAGGCGCGGATGTTGACGTGGCCGCGATACCGATTGTAGGCGACGGGGCTGCTTACGGGCGATCGGGCGTACCAATTATCGGGCCCACAAGTCCCATGCCATCTGGCGGAGTTTTTTACATGAATCCCCTGTTTTTCCTCAAAGACGTGAGGGCGGGGCTAGTTCGTTTGACTTTACAGCAACTCAACGCTATTAGGAAGCATTCTCCGCGCTGCGATTTGGTAGTGACGACTGGAGATATTGTCGCGGCGGGGTTCGCCCATGCCACAGGTCGGCCCTATATAATTTTTCTGTCAGCTCATTCTACTTATTACGAAGGGCTAGCCGATTTGGGTTTCCTCTTGAATTATTTGCTTTCCTCCGAGCAATGTCTAGCCATTTTCACGAGGGACGCATTGACTGCTGCGGACTTAAACCGACAGGGTTTCGAGAAAGCCATATTTGTCGGCAATCCTGTCATGGACAACCTCAATCCTACAGGCAAAGATTTGCAGTTAAAAGCCGGAGTTAGGACGATCGCGCTTCTCCCCGGTTCGCGCCTCCCCGAAGCCAGCGACAACCTGATTTTGCTGCTGGAATTAGTCAAAGAAATTGCAGCCACTGCTTCGCAATCAGTGCAGTTTCGGGCCGCATTAGTTCCGAGTCTAATGCTCGAATTAGATAATATTGCAGCACAAGCCGGATGGCTGCAGCGAGAAGGAAAGCTAACTTTCCCAGGAATCAAGCCGCAGGGTAGCGAAGAAGCCGAAACCGTGGAAGTAATTTGTGATTCAGATGCTTTCGCCGACATCTTGCAGCAGTCGAATTTAGTAATCGGGATGACAGGAAGTGCGATCGAACAAGCAGTAGGCTTAGGAAAACCCGTAATTACCATCCCCGGAAACGGCCCATCATTTACCTATCGGTTTGCAGAGGCTCAAAGTCGGCTGTTAGGTGGTTCCGTACAAGTTATCGGCACAGAAACAGCAACACTTGACATTATTAAAGAAGCTGATTTAGCAGTCGAGCGCACATTTCAAGACAAAAAATATTTAGAAAATTGCGTAAAAAATGGCTTAGAAAGAATGGGCGCACCAGGAGGCAGCCTCAAAATTGCTAATTACATCGCAAAACATCTAAAATGAATTGTTACCACAATCCTGTACGCATAAAACCTCCCCAACCGAATTCTTGTCATTTCTGCAAACTGTGACAAATGTTCTAGCCTGAGATGATTCGGCGGTTTCAACCGCGTCTGCACTTTGGTATCAGTTAGCATCCGCATCATTCAATTCTCTCTTTTCTTTCTCCGCGTCCTCTGCGCCCTCTGCGGTTTAATCAAATCCTCTATTATTTCAGCAACTCCGAAACAGTCTTAAACGAGTAACCTTTCGACTGCAAAGTCTTGACAATTATCTCAGTAGCTGCTACCGTTTTCGAGCGATCGCCCCCGCCATCGTGCATCACCACAATCGAACCCGGTCGCACATTATTAATCACCTGATTTGCAATATCATCTACCGTGTGAGTTTCCTCATAATCTTGAGAATCCACATCCCACATAATCAATTTTTTGTGCATTTGGGAAACCAAATAAGACAAACCTATAAATCTCCGTCCCCAAGGCGGGCGAAAATTAATACTGTCCTGCTTCACCCCATTTTTCTGCAAAAGCTTGTCAGTTTTTTCGATCTCAGAAACCAAATGTGGGTGGGGTTTAAACATCATATCTTTGTGAGAGTAGGAATGGTTTCCCAACTCATTTCCCCTCGCCACAATCATTGGCACGATTTCTGGATGTTTCTCAATATTTCGACCGACCTCAAAAAAAGTTGCTTTAATTTGATAGCGGTCTAAAATATCTAAAAGCTGATTTGTATAGGGAGGAAAAGGGCCGTCGTCGTAGGTAAGGGCAATAACTTTCTCTCCAGTATCGGCGCGGTTGATACCGAAATAATTGTGAAGATTAGTAACGTTAATTAACACAGTAGCTGCAAAAAAAAACGCTACAGTCAAAAGCAGAAACTTTTGTAAATTTTTACCGATTCGCATAGCTGCACTCGATCGAGAATGAAAGTGGACTATTTTCAGATTATCACAATTAAGGCACTGAATCCTTCAGCTATTTTATCATTAATTATTGTCCGTTCCGAGATTTTTAAGTTCGGGCGATACCCAGTAGCTAGAAGCTCCGCCAGCAAGCTAATCCGCATTTAAACTGCCTGCTTTCAATCTAGCGAAGCGGCCCCGCAACCCCCCCTCAACACATAATTTAAATGCACCACAGCTTAAGATTCTACGCTACATACAGCGCAAGTAATTCCAGAGCAAAAAAGCAACAATAAAAGAGCGGAAGTTGCAGGGCGTAACGCAAGAATTTATATTCCGAGCCAATTTACAGATCCCCTCAACCCCTCATCCCCATGTTATATATATTAATATACCAACCCTTTTAGACAGCAGTAATTCCCAACATGATTTCACTGCCAGACATCACAATTCTCAACCAAATCTACGAAAGCGCTAATTCCCTCGTATACCGGGGCATAATTAATCAAAATCGGCAACCAGTGATTTTGAAACTCCTCAAAGAAGATTACCCCACACCAGCCGAACTCTACCGCTACCAGCAGGAATACGAAATCACTCGCAATCTCAACCTAGAAGAAACAATTAAAGCTTACGAGTTGAGAAAATACCAAAATACTCAACTAATCTTGTTAGAAGACTTTGGCGGAGAATCCTTAAAAATGATTCTCAAACGCCGTACATTTTCAGTATCGGAGTTTCTCCACATCGCCATCAAAACTACCAAGGCGTTAGGCAAGATTCACAAAAAAAAAGTTATTCACCAAGATATCAATTCATCTAACATTGTCTTGAATACTCAAACCGAACAATTAAAAATCATTGACTTTGGCTTATCTACCATCTTATACCAAGAAAATCCCTGCCTCAAAAATCCTCATCTTATAGAAGGAACATTAGCTTATATTTCCCCCGAACAAACAGGAAGAATGAATCGCTTGCTCGACTACCGCACCGATTTCTACTCGCTTGGCGTTACCTTCTACGAACTGCTAACCAATCAGTTGCCTTTTGAATCAACCGATCCCCTGGAATTAGTTCATTGTCATATTGCCAAACAACCAACTCCGCCTCATAAAATCAATCCCAAAATACCCTTAAACCTTTCAGCAATTGTCATAAAATTAATGGCAAAAATGGCAGAAAATAGATATCAGAGTGCTTGGGGAATCGAGGCAGATTTAGCAACTTGCCTAGAACAATATCTAACTAATAAAATCAAAGCTTTTCCCTTGGGATACCGAGATATTTCTCCTCAATTGCAACTTCCTCAAAAACTGTACGGCAGAGAATCGCAGATAGAGTCATTGTTGGCTGCATTTGTGCGGGTAACTTCTCCAGAAAAGCAGCAAGTAGCTGCAAGCAACCCAACTACAACTCAGTCACAAAATTGTCCCGTACACGGACAAACTGAACTCATGCTTATTTCCGGATACTCTGGTATCGGTAAATCTGCTTTAGTTCAGGAATTGTATAAGATAATCACTCAAAAACGGGGTTACTTTATTGCAGGTAAATTTGACCAATTCCAGCGCGATATTCCCTATCAAGCATTAGTCGCTGCCTTCCAAGAATTGGTGCGGCAATTGCTCACCGAATCTCAACCCGAACTACAGCAGTGGCAAGATAAGATTCGACAGGCATTAGGCAGCAACGGACAAATTATTATTGATATTATTCCCGAAGTAGAACTGATTGTTGGCAAACAGCATCCCGTCCCAGAATTACCTCCAGCCGAAGCACAAAATCGGTTTAATTTAGTATTTAAACAATTTCTTCAAGTCTTTTGCCAAAAAGAGCATCCCCTTGTCCTATTTCTAGACGACTTGCAGTGGACAGACAGCGCTACGCTGCAATTACTTCAGTTGATAATCACCGATTTTACTACTCAACATCTGCTGGTAATCGGAGCTTATCGAGATAACGAAGTCAGTCCAACCCATCCTTTAATGCTGAATTTATCTGAACTCAAAAAGCAGGGAACAAAAATTAATTATATTTCCCTGGGACACTTAAATTTAAACCAGGTTAATGAATTCATTGCCGACACGCTGAAAACCGATCGCATCTCTACACAAAAATTAGCTGAGTTGGCTTGGCAAAAAACTCAGGGAAATCCGTTTTTTATTAAAGAATTTTTCAAGTCACTTTATCAACAAAAACTGCTAACTTTTGATAACAATAATCGGGCTTGGAATTGGGATTTAAAACAAATTATTACTAAAAATATTACTGATAATGTTGTTGAATTTATGGCAGATAAAATTCAAACATTATCAGGATCTGCACAAAAAATCTTACAATTAGCCGCTTGTCTTGGGAACAGATTTGATTTGCTAACCCTTTCAGTTATTAACGAAAGTTCTCCAAAAGCAGCGGCAAATGAATTGTGGGATGCCATGCAATCGGGATTGATCTTACCTGTCGGCGATGATTACAAATTCCTGAAAACCGACTTAGAGACAAAGCAATTAAAAATTACTTATAAATTTGCTCACGATCGCATCCAGCAAGCAGCCTATTCCCTAATTCCCCCAGGCGAGAAGCAAGTCATTCACTGGCAAGTCGGGCAACTGTTATTGCAAAATACACCGCCACATAACCTCAAACAAAATATTTTTGATATTGTCAATCAACTTAACTTAGGCATTGAAGCAGTTGATATTCAGTTAGAAAAAGATAAACTTGCTCAATTAAATCTGATTGCCGGTCAAAAAGCGAAGGCATCAGCAGCTTGGAAACCTACCTGGAATTACTTACAATTTGGTATAAATTGCTTGAGTGCAGATAGTTGGCTTCGTAAGTATGACCTAACTTTGGCACTGTACGTGGAAACAGTAGAAGCTGCCATCTTGAGCAACCGCGTTGAGGAAATGGAAAAATTGGCTGACATTGTGCTTCAACAAGCTACTTCATTGCTAGACAAAGTAAAAGTCTATGAAGTCAAAATTCAAGCTTATACAGCACGAAATAAACCTCTGGCAGCGATTGATACCGCACTTTCAGTATTAAAATTGTTGGGGATTCGCTTTCCCAAACAACCAACAAAATTAAATCTTTTTACGGAACTGGTGAAAACCAAGTTAAGTTTAGCCGGCAAGCAAATTCAGGCTTTAATCGACCTCCCAGTGATGACAAACCCCGATAAGCTAGCAGCGATGCGTATTTTATCAACTGTAGTTTCTGCTGCCCATTTAGCCGCACCTGAACTGCTGCCACTGATGGTGTTCAAACAGGTGAGATTATCAATTAAATATGGGAATACTTCTGTCTCTTCTTGTGCCTATGCTACTTACGGATTGATTCTGTCTGGAGAAAACGTAGGAGACATTGAGACTGGCTATCAATTTGGGCAACTTGCTCTTTTGTTGCTCGATAAGTTTAACACTAAAGAACTCAAAGCCCGAACAATATTTATTGTTAATTACTTTGTCAAACATTGGAAAGAGCATCTTAGGGAAACCTTAAATTCTTTGCAGAATGCTTACTCGATCGCCCTAGAAACTGGAGACTTAGAATATGCAGCTTATGCCGTTTGCGTATACTCCTACCATTCCTATGTATTGGGCAAGGAATTGCCAAAAGTTGAGTCAGATATGGCAATGTACAGTAATACGCTCAGCCAACTAAAGCAAGAAACATCATTTTACTACAACCAACTCAATCGACAGGTTGTATTAAATTTGATGGGACAGGCTGCAGATAAGTGCCGTTTAGTTGGTGAAAGCTATGATGAAGTAAAAATGTTACCCCTGCATCAAGAGGCAAATGCTAAAAATATTTGTCGCTCTCTTTATTTTTACAAGCTATTTCTCTGCTATCTTTTTCAAGACTATCAGCAAGCTCTGGAAAATGTTACTTTAGCCGAAAAATATAGCGATAGTTCTGTAGGTACTATTCCTTTGTACCATTTCTACAATTCTTTGGTTTATCTGGCTATCTATTCTGAGGCATCCAAATCCGAGCAAAAACTCATCCTCCAGAAGGTGAAAGCCAACCAGAAAAAAATTAAAAAGTGGGCGCATTTTGCTCCGATGACTCACCTGCATAAATTCTATCTTGTGGAGGCAGAGCGATATCAAGTGTTGGGTGAAACCACTCTCGCTATAGACTATTACGATCGCGCTATTGCCTCAGCCAAAGAACACGAATACATCAACGAAGAGGCTTTGGCTAATGAATTGGCTGCCAAGTTTTACCTCGCTTGGGGAAAAGAGCAAGTTGCCGAAGTCTATATGAGCAATGCTTACTACTGCTATTTGCGCTGGGGTGCTACAGCGAAACTCACGGATTTGGAGCAAAAGTACCCGCAACTTTTAAAGCGTTTTATCACAGTCAGAAATTCCGATAAATCGCGCAGCAGCTTGTCGGAAAACTCTGACAGTTCTGCGGCCGAACTTCTGGATTTAGCAGCATTAATGAAAGCGTCTCAGGCAATTTCCAGCGAAATTGAACTCGATCAACTTCTCAAAACTTTGATGAGAACGCTGCTGGAATGCAGCGGTGCCCAAATTGGCTATCTCATTTTAGAATCTCAAGGACAATTGCTAGTCGAAGCATCAGGTGAAGCTACCTCCGATCGGGCGATCGTGTTGCCTTCAACTCCCATAGAAAACTGCCTGCCTTTATCGGTAATTAACTATGTGGAAAGAACTCAGGAAGGAGTGATTGAAACTAATGTAACCCGCGAAGGCAGGTTTACTCAAGATGCTTATATTAAAACCCAGCAACCTAAGTCAATTCTTTGCGCTCCTCTGCTGAATCAAGGGCAATTAATTGGGATTGTTTACTTAGAAAATAATTTAGCAGATGGCGTGTTTACTTCCGATCGCCTGCAACTAATTAAACTGCTGTCAACTCAGGCGGCGATCGCCCTTACCAACGCCAGACTCTATACCGAAGTGCGATCGACCCAAAATCGCCTGAATAAATTCCTCAATGCCATACCCCTGGGCATCTCGGTGCACGACGCCAAAGGACAAATCATCTACACCAATCAACTTGCCCAGCAGTTGCTGAATATTCAAGATTTACCAAAAGCCGAAACCCAGCAACTATCAGAAACCTACGGCGTTTATCGGGCCGGTACGGCGGAAATGTATCCAGTGGAACAGTTGCCCGTAGTGCGATCGCTTAGCGGAGAAAAAGCACAGGCGGATGATTTGGAACTGCACCGCAGCGACGGAAGTATTTTTGTAGAATCTACGAGTACGCCAATTTTTGATGAGACGGGTAATGTAGAATATGCGATCGCAGCTTTTCAAGATATTAGCGATCGCAAACAAGCCGAAAAAACCCTCATCGAAAACGTCCGCTTAGAACAAGAAATTAGCCATCGCAAAAAAACAGAAGCAGAACTCGAACAGGCCAAAGAAGCAGCCGTTGCAGCCAACCTCGCCAAAAGCACTTTCCTTGCCAACATGAGCCACGAATTGCGAACTCCCCTCAACGCCATTCTCGGTTTTTCTCAACTGATGGATGGAGATACAAACCTGTTAAGCGAACAAAAAGAAAACCTCAACATTATTCATCGCAGTGGCAATCATTTATTATCTCTCATCGATCGGGTACTTGACCTTTCCAAAGTCGAAGCCGGACGCATGACCCTATCTGAAAACAATTTAGATTTCCATCAATTTATAAGTGATATCAAAGATATGTTTGCTTTGAAAGCCAAAGTTCAAGGCTTGCAATTACGATTTGAATGTGCTGCCGGTGTTCCCAAATATATTTACGCTGACGAAGTTAAGTTGCGGCAAGTGCTGATTAACTTAATCGGTAATGCTGTTAAGTTTACCCCTTCTGGCAGCGTGTCTTTAGAAGTAAAAAATCAAGTAAAAACACAACCAAACAACAACCAACAAACAAGTATTACTTTTGAAATAAAAGACACGGGAGTTGGCATAGCAGCAGGCGAACTAAAACAACTGTTCCAACCCTTCGTGCAAACAGCATCAGGTCAAAAAGTGCAGCAAGGAACGGGATTGGGGCTGATGATTAGCCGTCAATTTATCCGCTTGATGGGAGGTGAAATAACTGTCATCAGTCGCGGCAAAGCTTTCACCCCTGGAATGCCTGTGAGGGAAGTATCCGAGGAGACAACGGCTACACCAAAATCTGGTACAACATTTCAATTTGATATTTCTGTGAGCATCGCTGATGGAAGCCAAATTCAAAACCAATCCTACCATCATCGCGTCATTGCCTTAGCGCCCAACCAACCGCAATATCGCATCTTAATAGTCGATGATAAAGATGACAATCGGCAACTGTTAATTAAACTCCTCAAACCTCTGGGTTTTGAAGTGCAAGAAGCAACTAACGGCATTGAAGCCCTGCAAATTTGGGATTCATACTCACCGCACCTGATTTGGATGGATATGAGAATGCCCGTTATGGATGGTTACGAAGCAACAAGACAGATTAAAAGTACAACTAAAGGGAAAGCTACTGCTGTTATTGCTTTGACAGCTAGCGTGTGGGAAGAAGAAAAGGCAATTATTTTATCGGCTGGCTGCGATGATTTTGTGCGAAAACCTTTCCCCACAGAAGCCATCTTTGACATCATGGCTAAACATTTGGGAGTCAGTTATATTTATGAGGAGCAAAAGCTATCGTCTTCGGCTGATGATGTGACGGGAGAAACCTTAAATTTAACAGATTTCTTAGCAACCATGTCACAAATATGGATTGTCAAATTGCATGAAGCAGCTCTTGATGCGGATTCAGAATTAGTGTCTCAACTGCTTGAGGAAATTCCTGATTTCCAAGTTTTAGAACTTCAGACTCTCAGAGGTTGGCTGAATAAATTTCAGTTTGAGAAGATTCTCGATTTAACTGAGCCTTTGGTTTGTGAATCTTGATGCAGCAGATTGCAGGTTTATCAAGTAAGGAATGAAAATTTAATAACTTAAGCGATTGCTCGTTACCAGGCTTGCTCGTTACTAGGAAGAGCCTGGTAATGCTTCTGGGGCTCCGAAGAGCCTCCTTTTATCTGGCAACTTACAGGAGAGAGGACTGTAGGAGGTGTTTAAGTTATTAAGTTTTCGCTCCTAAATTATCGTTCTATCCCCCGTAACCGCTCTCTTAAGAAGGGGAGGGACAAGAGTATTCAAAGTCTCCCTTCTTCAGGGGAATTTAGGGGGATATAAACTCAGTTAATATCAATTTCATAAAGTAGCGCTAGATATTACCCCCCCAACCCCCCTTATTAAGGGGGGGGCTAAGACTTCATCTGTAGCACATCTTTAAAAAAATGGTATAAAAATAGTAGCGATTTCAACCGCCGAACGATTGTGGGGGTGACTTAATTCACTTCAATCATTGAGTTTACGGGCGACTGTTTTAACTTGGTAAGATCGCGGATGGTAATTGAGCAACCGTCTCCCAATTTCACAGCAGTTACATAACAGCATTTGCCAATGTCATCCCTTTCTAAATGCACCTCTCCGGCAAGTGATTCTCCAGTCTCTACAACCTCTACTAATAACTCAAATAATTGTGGAATCAATCTATCGAGCAGTTTTTTCAGAACGGGTTCGTCCGCTAGTTCTGTGCGTTTTTTGCCTAACAGTCTGGCAAAGACAGGGTTAACTACCAAGCAGCGAAAATCTTCAATTTCTCCAGCAATATCCGCCCTCACCGCCTCCACTGCGGCTATTCCATCCAGAGATGAGTTGAGCAAATTTGCCAAGAGGGCGCGAGATTGGTAGGCAATTTCTGCGGTTTGCTGGTGTCGATCGATCGCTTCTTGAAGCTGGCGTTTTTGGCGCTCAATAGTGAGGTGAGTTTCGAGCCGCACTAGCACTTCTTCCGGATCGAAAGGTTTAGAAATGTAGTCAACTCCTCCTACTTTAAAAGCTTTGACTTTATCAAAGATTTGGTCGAGTGCGCTTAAAAAAATAATCGGAATTTCTGAGAAATTTTCATCATTTTTGAGGACTTCGCAGACTTGATAGCCGTCCATGTCTGGCATTTTAATATCCAGCAATATAGCATCGGGGATATGATTGCGAACAGTCCTCAAGGCCATCGAACCATTGGTGACGCAGCGAACTGTATACCCGTGTTCAGTCAGAATTTCTGTGAGGAAATGCAGATTTTCTGGGATATCATCCACAATTAAAATGTTGCCGGGGGAATTTTCTAATTCATTGATGTCACTTTCTTGAGACTGATATACAAATTGGCGCTCGCTTCGAGTAAAGGCACCAGCAGTTGTGCTGTTTTGCTTCTCTACCAGAGAGCGAAAGTTATTTTTAGTAACTTTTTTTCCGATTATGTGTGAAAGGCTCTGCCACAGGACGGCAGCTAAATCTTTGATATGTCCTATACTCAGGTACAAGCTGTCAGCAACAGCATTATAAGTTGTGTTTTCCCAAGCAGCTTTTAAGATTTCTTTTTCAAGCAAACTTAATGTTCTACTCGTCTTGGACTCTAAGGCTGCTTCGATAAATTCTAGGGCTTCTTCAAAAGTCATGTACAAATCAATCTCATCGGGTAGTAAGCTTTTTCCAGTTTGGCACCCTAGCTTTGAGTTATGCACTGCAGTAAGTCGGCGGAGAACTTTCTGATAACTATTATGACAGGCTGATTGACAATTACGATCCGGGCGATCGCCCCCGCTCCTCATTTTACCTTGTCGAAGCAAAAGTAGCGATCGCGCCCGCCTCTAAGTCTTTGAGGGCGATCGGCTTAAACCCTTTTATTACAAGGCTTTTAAGTTGCTTGTCACCCTGTCAGCTCTTTGAGTTTGTTCGCTTACATTTTTGCCCACCTCTTTCTTCACCAGTCTTGGAGGCACTCCCACCAAAGAAACCGGGTTTTTTACCGAATCTGCGGGCTGCAACCTCTGTATTTTCCTCCATCAAACCCGGTTTCACCGGCCCCCATGCGTAAGCCCTATTCACATAACGATCCGAACGATCCGACTTTTCCGACTTTACGATCCGACTTTTCCGACTTGCTTTCTGCCGATCGCCCAAACATACTATTGAATAGCATCCACCAAAAGACAGAGAAAATTACCAGTCATGCTGCCGATCAGCTCTATCTAAAGATAGATACTAAAACCAGGGCGTCCGACTTTTCCGACTTTACAATCCGACTTTTCCGACTGACAGGAGCGGGGGAGGGAAGCCCTGATACAGACACGGAAAAGATGCAGCCTCAAAAAAAGAGCAACTGAATCCAATCCAAACCTGGATAAATGCTACGTCAAAGTATAAATCGTGATTGTAGAAAAACTCCGGCTATCCTGAATTTATGGTGTAAAATAGATCGACAAATACAGTTAGAGTAATGAGCTTTCATTTAGACTATTTATTAGACTTGCCTGGAGTCAAGGTTGAAACTTGCACTCAAATTGAAGGACAAATTTACTTTCGACGCTCGCGCTTTAGCCTCAGAAATAGTTTGTCCTCATTGTAATAATTATACAGAAGAACTGCATCAAAATCTACCTATATTAGTCATATATTTATCAGTTTTAGGTCGTTTTGTGTATTTGTAAGTACCTCTTCGGCAGTTTTACTGCCCTAGTTGTCAACGTTACATTACAGAAAAATTAGAATTTATTGACAAAAAAAACACGGCATACTCAACGATAGGAACAAAATATTTATGCGCGTGTTCAACAGTCAAGCATGGAACAAATTGGGCGAGGAGAAAGATTAAGTTATGACGAAATCAAAGGTATTTTTACTCAGGTCAATTCCTCTCAAAAAAAACTGTTGGGAGTCAGTTAAACGAGTAAGTATAGATGAGATAAGTATGCGCAAAGGAAAAGGAAGTTTCGTAACTGTTGTCAGTGACATTGAGGGGGGTAATTTGATTGAAATGATTGACTCTCACCGTCAGCAAGATATAGTTGAATTCCTGATGAGGCAACCGCTTAAGGTTCGAGAACAAGTTGAGGAAGTGAGTGTTGATATGTGGGTATAATTTCCAAAAGTTATAGAACAAGTATTCCCTCTTTTTCCAACTTGTTGTTGACCGTTTTTACGTGATGAAAGCAGTTAATAAAGACTTGAATAAGTTGCGTCGAGGAATAGGAATCACAGACAGAGGCAGCAAATATTTATTATTGAGTAATCGAATCAACCTTGAGTACGAGCGATTTGAAAAGTTGGAAATATTTTTGAAGAAATCAGAATGCTTAAGAATTGCATATCAGATGAAAGAAAAGTTTCGAGAAATATATGAGACCAATATGACCGTCGAAATCGCTCAGACAGAGTTGAAGGATTGGCTGAATGATGTGCAAATATTTTTCCAAGAATCAGCTTCGACAATTGTCAATCATTTTGAAGGAATTTGTAACTACTTTATTGATCGCACAACAAGTGGAGTGATGTCAGGGATAAATAATCGAATTAAGTTAATTATGCGACAAGGATATGGCTTTTCAAACTTTGATAACTTTAGAGAGCGCGTATTAGCTTGCTTTTCTGATTAGATAAAAAGATCACCGCAAGTTCAGGAGAGCCGAAATTCTGCCTTCTATCTTCAGCATAAGTGCCTTTTGCCTTCCGAACCGGGTTGAAAAGTCATATCTCGTTAGCGGAGCCCGCCCGGGAGCTACGCCAACGAAAAGGATCGCACTTGGCAGGCCACCAACTGTTTTGGAAACGAACGCGACCGCACAGATCGGGTGGAATTTCTTCATCGACGATCGCTGTTTCGGAATTGTCAAAAGTTATGATTGCTTGCTCCCGATGGTAGATTTGCCTTAACTTTCAGAATAAATGGCAAACGACGCTGCAACAATCAAAGTAATATTTTCAATTCCCACGACGCGAACCTCCTCACCGGGTTCAAAAGTGATGTCTCGATCGCACTTGGCCGGCCACCAACTGTTTTGGAAACGAACGCGGCCGCATTCTTGAGGGCGAATTTGTTCGTCAACAATTGCTGTTTCAACATCGTTAATAGACATAACTGCTTGCTCCTGAATGTAAACTCGACTCGATCGGCGTGTAAGTTAGAAGCTTGTCTGTCAACTTCCCCTCCACACTCAACAGTCTCACACGCCAACCTCGGCCGTGTCAGTCGGTAAAAGTCCATACAAGTTCACTGTTTGAGGGTGTAAGCGAGTCGGAAAAAGTCTGTTAAAGTTGTGTCAGATAGGTAACGCTAAACCTGGTGACTAAATGGAAGCCGATCGCGCACTGGATTTTACCAACTCGTTACTTGTGGCTCGAAACCTGAAAACTCTAGACAACCTTGAGTGCGCGATCTTTCGCGAAGCATGGATCGGGGTGCAAGCCAGGACGTACCAACAGGTTGCAGACAGTGAAGGGTATGGACTAGGAACTGTTAAAGACGCTGCCTCTAATTTGTGGAAGCGACTTTCGGCCCTATTTGGAGAAGGCGAAAAAGTCAAAAGAGACAATCTTCAGGCGGTTGTAGAGCGATTTTGGCGCCGAAGATCAAAACTAGAACCGCAGTCGGGACAAATTGTTTCGGCACAAGTGCCTCAGATGCCTGATTCGGAGTTGGAAATAGACAACCCTAACTTTTTAGGCCGGGAAGCGGCAATCGCCGAGCTCAATACTCTTGTCGCGCAAGGTGCAAAAGTGATTGTCATCCAAAGTGCCGGCGGTACGGGCAAAACGACTTTGGCCAGAGAGTATCTCAAATCTCAAGGGTTTGACAAAACGATCGAACTATTGATGGCAAAAGAGACAGAGAATATCACCGCATTGGAAAGTGCGATCGAAGAATGGCTGAAGCAAGATTTTCAAGAAGAACCAGGGCCAGACTTTGGGGTAACGCTGGGGCGCTTCAAGCGGCAACTCCAGACTTGCAAAGTCGGGGTATTGATTGACAATTTGGAAGCCGCCCTCGACGGACAAGGTAAGTTTATTGAACCGCACCGACTTTATGTCGAACTGTTGCGAGTCTTGGCCGACGCGGCAGTGCAGTCGGTAACATTGATTACCAGTCGCGATCGACTCTGCGATTCTGATGTCACCGTCGAACACTACCTGCTTCCGGGATTAGAGGTGGAAGTTTGGGGGCAATTCTTCCAGGGCCGCAACATCAATATAGATGATGTCGCCCTCAAGGAAATGCACAAAGTTTACGGCGGCAATGCCAAAGCAATGGGCATTATTTGCGGCACGATCCGAGAAGATTTTGACGGAGATATGGCCGCCTACTGGCTGGAAAATAGCGATGTGCCCTTAGTTGAAACTGACTTGAAAAACTTAGTCGCGAGTCAAATCAACCGCCTGCAAGAACTCGATTCCGAAGCCTATCAACTCCTCTGTCGCTTGGGATGTTACCGCTATCTTGATGTGCCAACAGTCCCAACAGAAGGACTTTTGTGTTTGCTGTGGGACATACCCGAAGCCGGGCGCAGACAAATTATCAAGTCCTTATTGCACCGATCGCTAGTCGAGTCTCAGAAGGGCGAATACTGGCTGCATCCAGCAATTAGAGAAGAAGCGGTCGATCGGCTGTCACCCGAAGACTGGGACACTGCAAACCGCAAAGCAGCCGAGTTTTGGACGGAGAGCGCGGAGATTGTTGAGACGGTAGAAGATGCGCTGAAAGCTTTTGAAGCTTACTACCACTATGTGGCTATTAGCTGTTTCGAGCAGGCCGCTAGCATCATCCTCAAAAAAATCAATATTCAGTTTTCTAAAGATTATCAGCTCGGCCTAGCGCTGTATAAATTAGGTTTTTTACAGTCGATAGTTTCAGCAACTACTCGCATTGTCAACAATGTGAATTCTGATTATTATTTGAGCGGTCTTTACAGTATATTAGGTGTTGGTTACCGGCTCTTGGGCGATATCAATCAAGCGATAGAATGCCACCAAATTTCGGAAATAAAGTCAACTAAATGTTTGCAAAATCTCGCCAAAAGTAGCGATGAAGAAAATGGCAAACAAGCTAATCTGGAATTTTGGAAAGTTAATGCTGCGATTAATATAGGTTTTTGTAAAATAGAACTGTGGGAATTAGACGCAGCTATGGAGATATTTGTCAAGCTCAAAAAATCGAGGGAGGAAATCGGGATTAACGGTTGTGCGATCGATGTCGGGTTAGCTTTTCTCAACTCCTGTGTCGGAGTCAAAAAAGAAGCTGCTGCGATCGCCGATCGACTTAATGCCGATCGGGAAAACAGTCAGTTAGTCGGTACCGGATATAAGTTAGTTTTTCTAGCAGCCACCTACAAAAACCTCGGAGATAGAGAAAAAGCTTTGAGCCTGTACCGCCAAGCGATCGCCCGATCCGACCAAAACCAGTACACTACCATCAAAGCCAAAGCTCTCAACGGTATCGCCCAACTGTACCGAGAACAAGGAGAATTTGACACAGCGCTCCAGCACCTAGCTGAAGCAACCCAAATACTCGATCTGCAGGGCGCTAAATTAGACCGAGCCGAAGCTTGCTATCAACTAGCACTGACAGAACAAACAATCGGTGAAATTGAGAAAAGCCAAGAAAATTTAGCTCTAGCAATTCAACTGTTCGGCGAAATGGACGCCAGCAAACAAATAGAAAAGGTACAGTTAGCTGCTACCAAAAAACCCGAAAAAATACCTAACTAACCGAGAAAGCGAGCAAGCGCACCCGACGGTTGTAACCTTCTGAATTGCTGAAACTCGTGCCGTCGATTCGATTGCTGCGGCCTTTTGTATTCTGCTATAAATGAGAAAAAAGATACAATAAACTCAAACACAACCATCAAATTTTTAGACATGAAACTAAAACGATTGGGACACGTAGCCGTCTGCGTGCAAGACATCGAAAAATCTGCTGAATTCTACCGAAATTTGGGGATGGAGTTAGTGTGGAAAGATGCAGACTGGGCTTATTTGAAAGCGGGAGAGGACGGCTTGGCGCTGTTGAGTCCGAGTTACGACCAAGCAGGGCCGCATTTTGGCTTTGTGTTTGACGATCGCACCGAAATGGAATCCGCCTACCAACAGCTTAAATCCGAAGGTGTTTCCGTCACTCAGATTCACGAACACCGCGACGGTACAGCCTCTTTTTACGGTAGAGACCTTGACGGTAACGGTTTTGAGTATCTTTACGAACCCGCCAAAGGATGATTTTAGGGCTTGGGGGGCGATCGGCTATTAAATCCAGATAAGGCGCGCCCCCGACCCACCGTGAAGATTGGTTGCTGTGCAGGGTTTGTAGCGCGTGCGCTGCGCTTAGTGTTGACTTTGTGGGCCAGTGGAAATCGCCTGTCGATCGGCGTTTGGGCGTTTTGATTGTAAAACCAAGATCCCCCAAGCAATTTTTTGGGCTTTAACTAATGAAAAAATCGCAACGCGAATTAATTAAGCCCTAGATTGGTGCCGAATGCACAGGCCACGGGATTGGTGCGAATCAGCTACCGGCCCGTAGCTGAAGGCCCGGAACCTCTGTAGGAGTCGCCGAATAAAGTGACGTACTGACACCAATGCTCGCGCAGTAGGGTGTAAGCTCAGAATCGGAAATATATCCACAACTTCCGAACATCGGTTCGATAATCTAAAATCTAAAATCTAAAATCTAAAATCCTCATGTTGCAGAGAATACAAAGCAGAAACCGCTGGAAATCCATCTTCAAACCCTGGGAAGAATCAGATCCTTGGCTGTTTATCGCCTGCATAGGCCTCACCTTCTTCGGCGGAATCATGATCCGCAGCGTCGAAATCAACCAGGGGCTGATCGACTGGTGGCGGCACTGGGTAACTGGCGCAGTCGGTTTGTTCATAGCCGTAATCATTTCCCGCTGTCGCTACGAAATACTCCTTCAGTGGAAATGGCCGATTTACACAGTTATCAATTTGTCACTAATCGCAGTTCGATTTATCGGTACTACAGGGCTCGGTGCCCAGCGGTGGATCAATATCGGCGGCTTTTACCTGCAACCGTCAGAATTTGCCAAAGTAGGGATGATTATCACTTTAGCAGCTCTCCTGCACGACAAAACTGTCCCCACAGTCAGGGATATGTTGAAGATGCTGGCGATTATGGCCCTACCCTGGGGATTGATCTTTGCTGAACCAAATTTAGGTACTTCTCTGGTGTTTGGCGCGATCACAATGGGGATGTTTTACTGGGGTAATGTCAATCCCGGCTGGCTGATATTGCTGTTTTCTCCTCTAATCTCGGTTCTCCTAAACAACTTGTCTACACCGATTTGGGTTGCTTGGGTAGTCGTTGCGGGGATTATCGCTTGGCGAAGCCTACCTTGGCCTTGGTTGGGGACTTTTGCTGCTGTGGTGGTGAACGTGGTTTCGGGACACGTCGGACATATTTTTTGGGGTGTGCTTCAGGATTATCAAAAAATGCGCCTGACAGGCTTTTTAAACCCCGAGAAAGACCCTTTAGGCAGCGGATATCACTTGATTCAATCTCGGATTGCGATCGGGGCTGGGGAGCTCAAAGGCAGGGGTTTGTTTCACGGAACCCAAACTCAGCTTAACTTTATTCCCGAACAGCATACGGACTTTATCTTTTCAGCGATCGGCGAAGAATTGGGCTTTATTGGCTGTATTTGCGTTCTGGTGACGTTCTGGATAATTTGTTTCCGGTTGGTGATTATTGCTCAGACTGCTAACGACAATTTTGGTTCATTGCTGGCGATCGGCGTACTGTCAATGTTAATTTTTCAGGTATTCGTAAATATTGGGATGAACATCGGCTTAGCCCCGGTGACAGGAATTCCGCTACCTTTCCTGAGTTACGGGAATGCGTCGCTGCTGAGTAACTTTCTCGCACTGGGACTGGTGGAGTCGGTAGCCAACCAGCGACAGCGCAAGAAGCGTTGGAATTAGATATAGCATTTCTCAGAAAGATGAGGTGCTGTGGGGCATAGGGAATGGGGCGTTGGGCGAGCGCGAAGCGGAGGGATGGGGCATTGGGCGTTGGGCAAACAATAGGGCATACCTCACAACGATCTCGAACTGCTATAGAACCCATTTGATATCTATTGCGTAAATCTCAGAAACCGGGTTTCTCTCTATATTTCTCGTCACCCAACCCAAAACTCCAAGAATACCCGGTTTCTCGCCTCTTGCGTAAATCTTAGAAAGCGGGTTTCTCTCTATATTTCTCGTCACCCAACCCAAAAACTAGACCTCTTGCAAAAGTCAAATTTACCCCCCGCAAGTCCCCCCTCCCGCGGGGAGAAATAAGAATAATCTTGCTCCCTCCCCGCGGGAGGGGAGGGTTGGGG